>JAUWQK010000009.1 GCA_030611115.1 Deltaproteobacteria bacterium | reverse complement strand
CAGCATCACATAATGGCCTGGTGTCTCTTTAATACCGTGCTCGCGAAAATAATTCTCGTTCAAATCCACATTGGCTGTCTCAATGGTGAGCTTTCCTCCCTGTGTCATGGCGTCTCTGGCATTGACCACCATGTTCATAATCACCTGGTCGATCTGTCCGGAGTCCGCATAGACTTTCCACAGGTCAGGTTCAAAAAGCGTCAGAAACTTAATATCCTCTCCGATCATACGCTTAAGCATCTTTTCCGTCTCGTTTATCACTTCATTGATATCCAGGACCACGGGCTGAATCACCTGCTTGCGACTGAAGACAAGAAGCTGCCGGGTAAGAGATGTCGCCCTCTCCCCGGCTTTCTTGATCTCTTTAATCTCTTCGTGCAATGGGCCATTCTTGCTGGCCTTCATCAACGCAAAATCGGCATTCCCGATTATGACGGTCAGCAGGTTGTTGAAATCATGGGCAACGCCGCTGGCCAGAGTGCCGATGGCCTCCATTCTTTGGGCCTGTCGGAATTGTTCTTCAAGTTTCTTTTGTTCGGTAATATCTTTTACAACTGCCAGAATTCCTGTTGGCCTTCCTTCAGCGTCTTTCAATACATTGACCGACATAAATGTGGGATATGATGTTCCGTCTTTTCTGATATGTTCTATTTCACACGTCCATGAGCCCAGTGTCTTTACTTTATTGAAACCGTTTGTGTATTTATCCAGATCTTCCTTCTTGAGTAAATCCACAAATTTTATTCCAATCATCTCTTCGTGGGAATAACCGTGCGCCCTGGCAAAAGCATAGTTCACGTATGTCAGTTTTACTTCTAAGTCACTTATGGCCACACCGTCAATGGACTGCTCAACAGCGGAGCTCAACTTTCTTATTTCTTCCTCTGCCCTTTTGCGCTTGGTGATGTCTCTGGAAATTTCTACGACTGCAACGGGCTTTCCATCTTTATCCCTTAACGCGACATTAGCGGTACAATGAAAATACCTTATTTCTCCATTGCTATCTATCACCTGGGTATCATGCTCATGAATCTTTCCATCCTGAAATGATTTAAGTGTAAGGCAGGGATATGGTTCGCAAGGTTTTTTCCTTTTATGATATACTTCGTAACACTTTTTGCCAATAATATTATTGCCGAAGATTTTTTTGGCTATTTCATTGGCCCAGATAATATTCAGGTCTTTATCCATCATGCTCATGTGATCGCCAATAGACCGCAACATAGCATCAAATCTTCCCTCGCTCGCTCGTAGCTTCTCCTCTGCCCGCTTGTGTTCGGTGATTTCGGTCAAAAGATGAGCTGTTTTTCCCCTCACCTTTTCTTCTAAGCTTTCATTTAATTTTCTTAAAGCTTCCTGGGTTTGAGTCAAGGTTTTATTGTGAAATACAAGATTTTCATGAGTTGAAAGAAGTAAGTTTAATATCTGTTTTCTATTTGCTGATATTCTATGAGTTTTCCCATCAAGAATGATTTCGAGCTCTTTATCAACATCGCTTTGTTCGGTTATTTTCTTTGAAAGAAGAAGGTTTATCTTAGAAATAAGAAAGTTTTCTTCATAAGGTTTTGTTATATAGAAATCAGCATTTACATCCAGTCCTTTAATTATGTCTTCAGTCCCAGTTAGTGCTGTTAATAGGATTACCGGAATATTTTTCAAAGTATTATCTATTTTAATGTTTCTGCATAATTCATATCCATCCATCTTAGGCATAACAATATCACTGACAATCAAATCCGGTTTATTTTGTTTTGTTTTGTTTAATGCTTCCAAACCATTCTTTGCCCATACATAACTGAAACTATGTTCTTCAAGAAGATTTGTCAGTTTTAATGCTTGAGTAGGACTGTCTTCTACAACTAAAATTTCCTTTTTCTTTTTTTTATTAGAAATAATGTCTTTAATCATTTTTCTCACCTGTTTATATTATTTCTCTCAATTTCATGTAATATATTTGCAATTTCTTCTGGATTCAGAATCACAGAAGCTGCATGTAATTTAATGGCAACTCCAGGCATACCATGAACTAACGAACTTTCCTTATCCTGAGCAATTGTAATTGAGCCGGCATCCCTGAGCATTTTCAGCTCTTTTGCTCCATCTTTTCCCATTCCGGTAAGAATTATAGCTATAGAATATTTTCCATATTCCTTGACAATACTGCTGAAAAGATGTGCTACTGACGGACATAAATTCTTTTTTCTCTCACATTTACTTAGCTTAATTTTACCTGGATTATCTAATCCCATTTGATGTTTATCCGGTGCAAAATAGATATGACCGGGCAAAATGGTTTCATTTTCAGTGGCAACGTGAATCGGAATCATTGTTTTATGGCTGACCCAGTTTACCAGACCTTCCATGAAACCTTCTGTGATATGTTGAACTACTAAAATCGGGAATGGAAATTTTTCTGTAATTTTTGAAAATATTGTCCGAAGAACTGAAGGACCACCGGAGGATATACCTATCGCAACGACCTTTTTCTTACTGAATTCTTTTATAGAAGGCGCTGGTTTACGAGATACAGGTTTTGGTTTTCTAATTACCTGCGGTCTGCGAGTTACAACCTTAACCTCAGCCATTATTTTTACCATTGTTACCAGTTTATCTCTTTGTTCTTTTTCTTTGGGATGACCTATTCCTGCCGGCTTTTCAAGAACCGAGAGAGCGCCTGCGGCTAAAGCTTCCATTGATGTTTTCATTTCACGTGTATTTCTGCTGGCAGTCACCACAATTATGGGTACAGGTGTGGTTGACATAATTCTTCGAGTTGCTTCAAGTCCATCCATAACAGGCATTTCTATATCCATCGTAATAACATCAGGTTTATTTTCTCTCAGAAATTCAATTGCCTGCATTCCATTACTTACGTTCCCAATAACCTGAATCTTTGGGTCGCTACTTAAAATATAATACAAATATTCGCTAACCACTCTGGAATCTTCAACTATTAAGACTTTTACCATAGCTTATTTCTACCTTCCTGGTAATGACGCTTATACCTAAAATGAGCGATTAGCTCTTAGCTCTTAGCTCTTAGCTAAAGGCTAACTGCTAAAAGCTAACTACTAAAAAACAAAGCTAAAAGGCTAATTGCTAACAGCTAATCGCTTAACATAGGTTATACCAACCTCCCCAAAACCTCTAACAAATTACTTTGGTCAAAACTGCTTTTAACGATATAAGCATTAGCGCCGACTTCAATGCCACGTTCCCTGTCTTCTCTTTTCGAAAGAGCTGTGACCAGAACAATTGGCATTTCAGAAAGAGTTTTGTCCGACCGGATTTTTGCAGTAAGGTCAAAGCCGTTCATTCTGGGCATATCAATATCAGAAACAACAGCGTTAAAATTACCTTTTTTTAATTTTGTAAATCCATCGACTCCATCAATTGCAGTGGCAACCTGATATCCGGCGGTTTCTAAAATATTTTTTAAAAGCATTCTGGATGTGATTGAATCCTCTATAACCAATACTGAGTTCTTTTCTTCTTCAGCTTTCTTTTCCGTCACTTTTGGTCTAATATTTGAAGTAGTTTCTTTCATGGTTTCTTTTAAGGCGGATTTCAACAGGTCGGAGATATTCAGAACAGGAACGATTTTCCCGGAACCAAGAATAGTGGCTCCAGAGATATTTCTAACCCGTGTAAGATGTTTGTTGAACTTTTTAACCAGCACTTCCTGTTCATTTAATATCTTATCGATGCTGAATCCAATCTTCTTATTATTAGAACCAAAAATTAAAGCCAGTATATGTTCCGAGTCAGATCCTTTGAATGGTAATTCCAGAATATCGCTCAGAATAACAATCGGGGTTACTTTTCCATCAAGCGATATTGTAGCCTTATTTTCAACTGTTTTTACTTCGCCTTTTTTCAGTCTCAATACTCTTTCTACTTTTGAAGCAGGAACCACAAAATCATTATCTGCAACACGTATTAGAACCCCTCGAAACGTTACAAGAGATAGGGGCAGTTGTATTATGAACTTTGTTCCAACATCTATTTTGGTCTCCACTGTTACAGAACCACCAAGCTGCTCAATTTTCTCATAAACAATGGCAAGTCCCAACCCTCTGCCGGAAATATCAGTAACTATATCGCTGGTGGAAACCCCGGATTTGAAAATGTAATCCAAAAACTCCTGCCGGGAAATCTTTTCAGCTTCTTCCTCTGAAATTTCCTCATTTTTGATATACACTTTTTTCAATTTTTCAAAGTCAATGCCGGCGCCATCATCAGAAATTAATACCTTAACTTTATTGTTTTCCATTCGCTCTATATCAAAGGTGATTTCCCCTCTTGCCGGTTTATTTTTCGCAAGGCGTACCTCTGGTTTTTCAATCCCGTAATCAATACAATTCCTGACAATATGAAGGAGTGGATTACGCATTCCTTCCAGGATTCTACGGTCTATTCCCGTATCATCTCCATTAACCACAAAATCTATTTCCTTTCCTATATCACGCGATATATCCCGAACAGCTTTGGGGAAAACGTCTAAAAGAGTTGAGAAAGGCACTGTTACCAAATTTTTTACATCTTCAAGAAGTTTTTCAATCTTCGCACCTGTAGAATAAGCATCCTGGTTTGATAATATTCTTAGATCAATCAGGTCATTTTCCAGAGTTTTTATATGGGAATTCGCCCATTCATGAAACTGCATAATTTTAGCGCTATTCTGTTCTTCCTGAGTGAGTTTTTCATTTTGTTGTTTTCTTTCCAGAACTTGCCGGATATTTCTAACAAATGGATAAACTTCAGCAGATTTCTTATTCCAGACATTTAGTTTTTGAATGGTGTTTCGCAAATCTTCAGTTCTTTGAATAGTTGTGAGTTTTAAAGCAAGCATCTCTTCCACCTGGAATAACAGGTTGTCCAACTTTTTAACAGATATCCTGATAGTTTCTGAAGAAGGAGCTTTAACTTTAGGAGTTATTTCTTTATCTTCTTTTGGAGGAGTTTTTGCTTTTTCAAGTTTTCCTGCTTCAATCCTTGAAAGCTTTAAAGAAATATCAGAAACTCGCATTTTAATTTCTTCACTGACTTTCTCTTTGGGTGATAATAATATATCATTAAGAATATCAACTGCCTGGTGCAATACATCAAAAATCTCCGGGGCAAGTTCGATTATTTTGTTTTTTAAAGCAGAAAAGACACTTTCAAGAGACTGGCAGACAAATTCTATATCTGTTATGTTAACAGCACGGGAAGCGCCTTTCAGACTGTGTGCTTCCCGGAAAACATTTTCAATAAGTTCCATTTTACGGGATTCGGAAGGATTCTTTTCAAGCTCAATAAGATTAGAAGTCATGCTCGTGATATTTTCTTCAGCTTCTATCCTGAAAGTTGCACGAATCTTCTTTAAAAACTTCTCCTTTTTATTCATGATTTTACCTTATATTGTTTTATTAATTCCTGCAGCTTTTCTCCCAATTTATGCAGCTCGGTCACGAATGTCTCTGATTGTTTTGTGCTGGCAGCATTTTGTACAGTGGCTTCTTTGATACTTTCCATAGCTGATGCAACCTGATCCATACCAACCAGTTGCTGTTGACTTGAGGAAGCTATTTGAATAGCTGCATGTGATGCTTCAGTTACACTATCAGAAAGAGCTTTAATAACTTTACCTGTAGTAGTAGAGAGTTCAATACCTTCTTCAACAGTTTTTCCTCCTTCTTCAGTAGCCATTACCGCACTGCTTGTTGATTTCTGAATATCAGTTAATATTGTACGCACCTGAGCAGTTGCTTCTTTGGAGCGTTCTGCAAGATTTCTAATTTCCTGCGCTACTACTGCAAAGCCTTTTCCCTGTTCTCCTGCTTTTGCTGCTTCAATGGCAGCATTCACTGCCAGCAGGTTAGACTGCTCTGAAAGGTCGTTTACTAAAGTTACAATTTCACCAATTGTCTGACCTTGTTCACTTAAGCTGATCACAATATTGGCAATGGATTCCATTTGCTGCTTGATTCTATTCATACCTTCTATTGTATCCTCAATAGCTTTTGTCCCACTCTGGGATATTTCCATTGTCTTTTTACCGCTTTCAGAAATATGTTTTGCCTTTTGGTTTGAGAGCTCGGCGGTCTGTTTTACTTCTTCTACAGTTGTAGTTGTTTCACCAACTAAGCTGGCAGTTTCTGCAGTACCTGATGCCAGTTGAGATACTGAAGCCATAATCTCACTTGTGGATGATGCAAGAACATTTATTCCTTCACTAATTTCACTTATCTGAAACCGGTTTTTATCAACCATAGTTTTAAGTGCATTCCCCAATTTATCTTTATCTGACAATGGTTTTACTTCTATTGTCAGATTTCCGTTTGCAATCTCTTCTGCCAGACCTGCTTTTTCATTGAGACTTGCCACCATGGCTTTGAATGCAATTCCCATTTTATCCTTATCTGAAAGAGGTTTAACTTCTATTGTCAAATCACCTTGTGATATCCGATTTGCCTGAATTGTTTTTTCCTTCATATTATGTTGCACATCCTTGAAAGAATTTGCCAATTCTCCGATCTCATCCTGGAACTTAATCTCAAGATCCTGACTCAAATCTCCAATTGATATTGATTTAGCAATAGTTGTAAGTTTAATAACAGGTGTTGTAAAATACCTTGATACAAATAATGCTAAAAATACGACTACAACGGCAATAATAATACCTGTTACCAGTATCTGATTTCTTAATTTGTATATAAGAGCAAATGCTTCTCCAATATCATGTTCTTCTATAATGACCCAATCAGTACCCTCTACAGGTTCAGCATCTCCAACGACTAATACTCCCTTATAATTCTTATATGGTTCAAGCAGAGCGCTGTCGCTATCTTTATTATCAAAAATTATTGCATTAACTTTCTTTTTTAAGAAAACATCTTTTTCAAACCTGGATGGCGTGAGCATTAACCTGTCTTTATTTACAAGATAAGTTTCTCCGGTTTTACTGGCTATTTCACGGCTTAAAACAATTCCATTAATTCCGAGACCTGCATCAGCATTAGCTCCTTTGTTTATTTCATTATCGAGCGCCTGGTGTATAACTATTACACCAATCGGCACATTAGAATCTTCGGCATGAACAGGTGTAGAGTACGCAATTTGTTCAATGTTCTCTTCAAGTTCAATAGATTTATATGGATCTGAGACATAAGAAGCTTTTAAGCCTTCTCTAAAATAAACTTTATCCGAAAGATCTTTACCATCTTGATTTATTATACCTGTTGTTGAAGCTACCACAATCCCATTCTTATCCATTATCTTTGCCCGATAAAAGGTGTTAGAGTTTTTACAAAAATCATTCATCGCTCCTTTTAAAAAATCTGTTGATTGTTTTACCTCGATGCCTTTATCTACATTGTTTAAATTATCCTGGAATATATCCAGGTGACTGGCAATTTGTATAATATCAAGAGTGACTGTCCGAAAGTTAGCGATGTGATTTGCTTTTGTGATTGCTGTTGAAATCAACGTTTCTGCAATTGATTTTTCCAAAGCATTTTGGGCATTGTTATAACTTAAAACCCCCACAACAATGATAGGAACGATCGATACGATTAAGAACAAAGCTATCAGCTTTGCACCGATACTTTTTGTAAAAACGTTTTTGATACTCATTTTATTCACTCCTATTGTTGTTAAACTTCTTCATTAATTATAATTTTCTCATTTAATAAAAATTCTTTTATATTCAAAATTATTAATCTGTCCTGGGTTACACCCATCAGGTAATCATTCCGGATATCAGTGATAGTAGGAATTGATGATTGAAGTTTATCCGGGAAAATGTGTTTGCTCCCGATTATTTCATCAGCCAGAATACCCAGTTCAATATCCAGGTGTTTTACTACAATAACCCTGTTCAGTTCTGTGATACCCTTTTCAGGCAGATTGAAGAATTTTTTAATATCAATAACAGCGATGATTTTTCCTCGCACATTAATTATCCCCAAAATAAATTGCGGAGTGCAGGGAAGTTGCGTAAGTTCTTTGAGTGGGATAACTTCGCTTACATAGTTGGCATCTATAGCATATCTTTCATCTGCCAGAAGGAACTCCACCACTTCTAATTGTTCACCTGTTATTTCTTCCTTTTCTACCTGTATTTTTAGAAGCTCCGCTCTTTCTTTTAGAATCTTTTTCTTTTGTCCTGGACTGATCTCAAAACCTTTTTCGAGGTTTTTATCAGGTTCTATAAAATCTTTTTTGGCTTGTTTTGCCACTTTAAACTCCTTTAATTGAACTTATTATCTCTGTAAGTCTTCCAGCGGTCATTCCATCCGATTCCGGAAGTATTTCTTCGGGATTGAGCTTTGCTAAAATATTCAAAGCGTTCTTGAAGTGTTTCAGGCTGGTTGTATTTTCTCCGGATTTCATAGTAAGATTTCCCAGGAAGAAACTTGCCAATACAAAATCCGACTCAACATAAAGCGCACGATTTAGGGAAAAAATTGCTTCTTTATCTTTTCCCTGCTCTTGCAGTATGGTTGCCATCAGGAAGTACATGCCGGTGTCTAATTTATCTGTTTCTAATGTTTCTTTACATAAAGCTCCGGCCTCGTCTAATTTTCCTAAATTTGCCTTTGTTTTCACTAAAAGTGAAATAATTGATTTCAAATTTTCTTTATCCTTCGTTAATATATTTGTTAAAATACTTTCAGCTTCTTCAAACGAACCTATTTCAAATCGAATAATTGCTCTGTCATATTCTGAAATCTTTGGAGTTGTTATCTCGTCTAACTTCTTCCGGGAAATATTATCCTTTTGAGCTTTCTCTTCCGATTCTATTGCTGCGGGTTTAAATCCAGGTCTAATAATTTCAGCCTTTTGAGCCGTTGGAAAAATTTTTGGGGTTTTTATGGGTGTTGGAATTTCCCATTTGGGTATTTACTTCTGTTTAATTTTTTTTGTATCTTTTTGATAAATTGTGTGTCCGAAATAATATATTCTGCTGAATTTCTGTGATATAAGATTTGACATTTCAACAGGACTCACAATCAGAATTCCGCCATTTACAAGCGAATTATACAGTCTGTGCGTTACATCTTTTACTCCTTCTTGTGAAAAATATATTAAAACATTTCTGCAGAAGATGATGTCCATGGCATTTGTATTATATATTAATGAAGGATAAATATCTTTTGCTAAATTCTGGTGGGAAAATGTAACCATCTTTTTTATTCCGGGCAGAACCTGGAATTTATCATCTCCTACTTTATTGAAGTAATTATTAATAAACCATTTTGGATTATTGCGGAAAGACCATTTTGTATAAATTCCTTTCTTTGCTTTTTTCAGGAAAACAGGGTTTATATCTGTAGCCAGAATAGTAATATCCCAATTTTTTATATCAGGAATGCTTCTATGGAGCATGATAGCAATAGAATAAGCTTCTTCACCGGAAGCGCAGCCAGCGCTCCAGATTCTAAGAGGTTGGTCTTTTCCACGCCGTTTATAAATTAACTCCGGTAAATATTTCTGCTCCAGAAAATCCAAGCCCTCCTTCTCTCTTAAAAAATAGGTTTCACCCACCGTAAGATAACTTGCCAGGATCTCAATCTGTTTATTTGTTAAATTAGTCTTCAGAAGCCATAGAATAAATTTATATGTATCTGTAAAATTGAACTCTTTGGCAACGAGACCGATTTTCCGGACAAGATCCTTCTCGCGATTATCCGTAAAGTTTAATCCCAGATTGGTTAATAAATACTTTCTTAATTCCGTAAATAAATGTTCTGGAAGTTTATCTTTCATGTTTTCGAATTTTCGTTCTATTTTGGGTATTCTTCTTTTTGCTTTTTAAGCGCTGCCTTTAAAAGTATGATTTCTTCCAATGTCAGGAATTTATCAAGATTCTGAAGTAGAACCATTCCATCTTCAAACTTAAAAATTCCTTTAACATAATCAATATCCAGTAAAATTTTTTCAGATCGGGTTATTTCCTCCTCTGTTCGTTCAACAACATCACTGACCGAATCGACCCAGAGAGCAACTGTTCGCATGGAAGTGTTTGCAATTATCAGTTGATCATTTAAATCAATATCTCTTTCAGGAAGCAGGAATAGCTTTCGTAAATTCACTACAGGTATGAATTCTCTTTGGAAGTTGATTGTTCCCAATATGTATTCCGGCGCTTTTGGTAATGGATTTATCTCAACTATACGCACGATTCTCTCCACATTTGAAAGATAGAGAGCAAATCGCTGGTCATCCAGCCGGAATACAACGAGTTTGTTTAGTTTTCCCATATACTTTCCTATTAATTAGTGCCTGAACGAAAACTATCCAAAGCTGTCATTTCGAGCGGAGCGAGAAATCTTATCCTATTGATAGTATTGACATTCAAGATTTCTCCCTTTGGTCGAAATGACAAAAAATGGGGTTTTCGTTCAGGCACTAATTAGCTGTTTTTATGATTTACGCTTTCCTTGCCTGACAAAAAATGTCGGGTTCTGCAACGGTCTCAAATAGTTGGTCATTTATCAACAAGCTCATTGATCCGATCGAGAAGCTGTTGGCTGCTTTTTGATATGATCCGGATAAACTCCTTCTGTTTTTCATTCAGGGTTCCGTAAAATCGTCTTTGAATGAGTTCAGCCATGCCCATAATGCTGTTTAATGGCGAGCGGAGATCATGTGCCGTTTTGGCCGACAATAAATGACCGGAAATACCCGTCTCCCCAGCCCTGTCAATGAGCCGTTTTATCCTCAGCATCACCTTGACCCGTGTTATCAGCTCAAGGTTGTCAACCGGCTGCACTATATAATCATCCGCATCTATTTCCAATCCCATGGTCCTGCTTTTCAAATCAGAGGCTGTAGCCGTCAAAAATATGATCGGAATATGACTTGTCTGTTCATCCCCCTTAAGGATACTGCAAACCTCAAAGCCGTCCATTTTCGGCATGTGGATATCGAGCAGGATAACGTCGGGAAGCTCTTTTTTGACTATCTTTAAACACTCTTCGCCATCCCCGACCGATATTACCATGCAGCCTATATATGACCTTAATGTTTCGCATATAACAAAAGAGACATCTTTATTGTCTTCAACAACCAGAATAGTCGAGTTGTCGAGTTGTTGAGTCATAATCGCCTTTCTTTTTGAGTTTTCAGGTATTTTATATGGTCAGCCATTCTTCGACCTTGCTTAGCAGGTCGTTCGGCATTACCGGTTTTGAAAGGTAATCATTGCAACCCGCGGCAAGCACCTTTTCCCTGTCTCCCTTCATAGCCCTGGCTGTGAGGCCGATTATCGGGATATTTTTCAGCTCTTTTGTTTCCCTTATATACTTTGTCGCTTTAAACCCGTCCATGACCGGCATCTGCATATCCATCAGGATCAGGTCCGGTCTCTCTTTTCCGGCTATGTCAACAGCCTCCTCCCCGTTCTTTGCGACATAGATTTCATAGCCCGTCGGCCTCAGGATTTCCTTGAAAACAATCAGATTATCATCCCTGTCTTCGGCTATCAAAATCTTTGCCGGCCATATCTTGTCTGATTTGGTCTTCTCCGACTTGCTCTTCTCCGGCTTCTTCTCTTTTTCCTCTGCGGCCTGACGACCGGCTGCTTTAGCGGCCTCCGTTCCTTCATATAATATCTTGTTTATCATGGAAAGAAGGGCATTCTTATCCATCTGCCCCTTTATAATCACTCCCTTTACATTTTTACCAAGACCTTTTTTTTCATCCTCTGTGAGATCAGCGGCAGTAAGGATCATTACCGGCAGATCTTTTAAATCTTCTCTTTTTTGAAGCTCTTCAAGAACCTTAAAACCATCCATTTCCGGCATGTGCAGGTCAAGAAGGATCAGTTCGGGAACATGTTTGTTTAAAAGCAAAAGTCCTTCCGAACCGCTTAAGGCGGATGTCAGGTGATAGTTTTCTTTTTTACAAATTATTTCCATCTCCCTTATAATAATCGGATCATCGTCTATTATCAGAATCGTGCCGACCTTTTCGCCCGGAGCCGGAAGCTCTTTCCCTGTCTCCTGAACCAGGGCGTCCTTTATTTTTTTCTTCCAATCTTCTTCTTTTGGCCTTAATTTACTTCTCCTGTCTTTTAATAATGTTACCGTAAAGGTAGAGCCCTTTCCCTGCTCGCTTTCCACATCTATCCTGCCGCCCATTAATTTGACCAGATTATAACAGATACTGAGCCCGAGGCCTGTGCCGCCGTATTCCCTGGTTAACGAGCCGTCTACCTGGCGGAAGGGTTTGAAAATATACTCCATTGCATCTGCCGGTATTCCTATTCCGGTATCGCTGACCTTTATGATCACCCTGTCATGAAGCTCGCCCTTTTTAACCGTGGCAGATATGCTGATCTTGTTTTTTTCGGTAAACTTGGCTGCATTCCCGATAAGATTTATAAGAATCTGCCTCAACTTGTCGGTATCGCAATAAATAGAAATATCATCGTCAGCATCTATGGCAAGAGAAATGCCCTTCTTCTCAATAAGCGGCATGATGGAGCTGGAAACACTCCTTATAAATCTTTTAAGCTCGATCTTGCTTATAAACAGATCGACTTTGCCTGACTCGATCTTTGAAAGGTCCAGAATATCGTTTATCAATTGCAGAAGGTTTTTTCCGTTTCTTTCAATAATCTCGATATATTTTTTCTGTTTTTCATTAATTCTTCCGGCAATCCCTTCGGCCATAAGATTTGTCAGACCAAGCATGGAATTTAAGGGAGTGCGAAGTTCATGTGACATATTTGATAGAAATTCCGACTTTAGCCGGCTGGCTTCCTTTACACGTTCGGACTTTTCCTCTATATCCTTTTTTTGGGACATCAGCTCCTCACTCTGGGTCTGAAGTTCCTCACTCTGGGCCTGAAGCTCCTCGTTCTGGGTCTGAAGCTCCTCGTTCTGAGTTGCCATAAGCTCGTTTTTCTCTTTTAAGTCTTCGGCCATCTTTTCCAGGCGCAGATAGGTAAGCGCATTATTGATACC
>JAUWQK010000082.1 GCA_030611115.1 Deltaproteobacteria bacterium | reverse complement strand
GGACAAGCCCCTGAACCTGATTGTTGAAATCAAGGGATATCGCCGTGAAGATGCTAAGGAAAAAAAATCTACTATGGAGACCTACTGGGTTCCAGGGGTAAATAACCACGGACATTATGGCCGCTGGGCGTTCGCTGAATTTACAGAGGTTTATGAGATTGAGGCAGATTTTAAGGCCAGGGTCGAAGCGGAATTCAACAAGATTGTTGAAAGGATAACAGATGGAAACTGATATGGTCCACGAACTGACTGCTACCTTTGAGGTTCACACCCAACAAACCGAGAATGGCGTTGAGTTTTGGCTTGCCCGTGATTTACAACATTTTCTCGGCTATGCGGAATGGCGCAATTTTACCACTGTTATCAGCAAAGCCAAAACCGCTTGTGAGGTATCGGGTCATTCCATAGGGGACCATTTTGTTGACGTCAACAAAATGGTTGACCTTGGCTCCGAAAGCCGGCGGCAGCCGGAATTTTGCTTTGATACGCAGCAAAGGCGACCAGGCTCTATTTGGCAAATCCACACGGGCAATGAAATCCTAATACCCTTGAACCCGAATCAAACAGGTAAAGACGTATGGCTAAAAAACAAAAAACCGTCGAAACCATTACACACGACGAAGCAACTCGCAAGAACATACCCACTGCTGAATATCAATCCGTGATGCGAAAGGACGAGCAAGCACCCATTCAAATCGCATACAAACGCCGCAACCGCGATCTGGACACCCAGCTTGTCTGGCACGGAAAGGATGACCAGGACTGGTCTGACCTGGTAGTGCATGCTCCGCCTTTGTACATCCAGGAAAAAGTCCATCCCAAGGTCTTGATTGATGATTTGATCAAACAGACCGAGACACAGGAAAAGTCAGGTGTACCACAACAGATGGATCTTTTTTCCGATTTTAACGGCCTGCCAAGCGAAGGCGCAAAAACCGAATTCTACCAGCACGATGCAAACTGGTCCAATCGAATGATCCTTGGCGACAGTTTACAGGTTATGGCATCATTGGCTGAACGTGAGGGCCTGCGTGGGAAGGTGCAATGCATCTACTTTGATCCGCCTTATGGTATCAAATTTAATTCCCAGATGGAATTCGGAAAGCAATGAATCGTGATGAAAAGAAGAATCCCAATTTAATTCCAGAAAATTCGAGACCATTCAAGCACTCTAATCCATGCTCAATGCATGATAATCCTAAACATCGTGAAAAACCATTAGAGGTTTGTGGACAATATTTTACTCCTCCTCGCGATCGACAGTGGTCGAGCAATCCAGAATTGATGCAACGAGTTATTAAAGCTAATAGGATTATTTCAACAGGAAAAAATTTGGCTTATATAATGTATATTGATGATTATCCTGTGGTTCCTGCTAATAATTTTTGGTTGGACGTATTGATGCGTTCTGAAAAACAATATATTGTTGAAACAGCTTCTTCAGTTATTATGCGTTATATTCTGATGGCCACAGACCCTGGTGACCTTGACCTTAAAGAGGGATTGATGCCTCATGAAGTAGGTGTTTTTGTTCGATCCGAATCGGAATTATCAAGAGGCATTGCCGCAGTTAAGAAAACAGGCATCCCTTTTAAGGTACTGGACGATAATATTGAAACAACAAGCAATCATATTTCCATTAGCACTATGCACCTTACCAAAGGTCTGGAGTTTCGTTCTGTTGTGGTGATGGCCTGTGATGATGAAATTATCCCCTCACAAAAACGTATTGAAACAGTATCTGATGATACAGATCTTGAAGAAGTCTATAACACGGAACGGCACCTGCTTTATGTTGTCTGCACCCGTGCGCGGGACAATCTTTTGATATCCGGTGTTGATCCGGCATCGGAGTTTCTGGATGATATAAGTCGAATTGGGGTCGAACCACGGTAAAAAACTGAAAGAATACAGGTTCTTTGTGTGTTTCCCCGGGTTTTCTTGCCATACCCGCGTGAAAGTAGATCGTGCCACTACTCGACAAACACACCGATATGTGTATATGTTCAGACAAAACAACACCTAATGGAAAATTAAAGTGCCGGTTAAAAATCTAACCATTATAACAACCCATGTTAATGCTGACTTTGATGCGCTGGCGTCAATGCTCGCAGCCCAGAAGCTGTATCCCGGCTCTCTTATTGTTTTTCCCGCCTCCAAGGAGAAGAATATAAGAAATTTCTTTATTAAATCAATGGCGTATCTCTTTAACATGGCGGATATTAAAGATGTAGTCTTTTCAAACGTAAAGAGACTTGTGCTGGTTGATACAAGGCAGCCTGGCCGTATCGGAAGGCTTTCATCTCTTCTGAAAAGATCTGATTTGGAGATACATATATATGATCACCACCCGGATATGGCAAATGATATAAAGGGGCATTACGAGGTTATCAGGCCGGCAGGCGCAACAGTATCGATACTGACGGGAATTCTGAGGGAGAAAGGGATCCGCATTTCTTCTGATGAGGCGACTATTATGTGCCTTGGCATATATGAAGATACAGGCTCTTTTAATTTTCCATCCACAACGGAAGAAGATTTCATAGCGGCCGCTTATTTTCTCTCAAAAGGGGCGAATTTAAATATTATCTCAAACCTGATTGCAAGAGAGATAAACTCGGAGCAGATCGGGCTTTTAAATGATATGATTCAGGCGTCAAGCTTTTACAATATTAATGGTATCGAAGTAGTAGTTACTGTCATATCAACTGAAAATTACGTACCTGATTTCGCTTTTCTTGTGCAGAAAATGATTAAGATGGAAAATCTCAACGCCATTTTTGCCATAGCCCGCATGGAAGAAAAGATTTATGTCGTGGCAAGGAGCAGGATTGATGAGGTTGATGTTGGAGCGGTAGTTAGTTTTCTTGGCGGAGGAGGACATACTTTTGCGGCTGCTGCGACCATCAAGAATATGACGCCGGCCCAGACTGAACATAAGCTGCTTGAAAGCCTCTATAAAACGGTCAAGCCCGAAAGGGTTGCAAAAGACCTGATGTCGTCGCCGCCAATCATGATAGGGCCGGATGTTACATGCAGGGATGCCAATAACGCACTTACCCGCTACAATATTAATGCGCTGCTTGTTGCAGAAAAAACAGCCGGCAAAGATGAACTCCTGGGATGTATCACGCGGCAGGTTATTGAGAAGGCTATTTACCACAATCTGGACCACGTTCCGGTTAAGGAATACATGAGTACAGAGCCGGCAACTGTTGAGCCGGATGCGGATATTTTTGAAATCCAGAAAAAAATAATTGAAAGCAAGCAGAGAATCCTTCCTGTCATTGATAACGATAAGGTAGTAGGTATTATTACACGCACCAATCTTCTCAACATTCTGGTCAGGTGGTCTCAACAAACCGCTGCGAATTTGCCTGAACCTGCATTAAGAGGGTCTATTCAGGCCAGAACCAAAAATATTGTAAAATTCATGAATGAACGCCTGTCGGAACGTATCCTTAGTATTTTACGGGACATTGGCAGGGTCGCCGAGGAAATTGGTTATGGAGCTTTTATCGTAGGAGGTTTTGTACGTGATCTGTTCCTCTACAGATCAAATGAAGACCTTGATATTGTTATAGAAGGAGACGGTATAGCATTTGCAAAAAGATATGCCGAAAAAGTTGGGGCCCGCATTAATGCATATAGCAAATTCGGAACAGCAGTTATAATATTTCCTGACGGTTTTAAGATTGATGTTGCCTCAGCCCGGATGGAATATTACAAATTCCCCGCTGCACTTCCGATAGTTGAGATGAGTTCTATCAGGCTGGACCTTTTCCGGAGAGATTTCACTATAAATACCCTGGCAGTTCAGTTAAACCCTGAAAAATTCGGCATACTGATAGATTTTTTTGCTGCCCAGAAGGATATTAAGGAAAAGGCGATAAGAGTACTGCATAATTTAAGCTTTGTCGAAGATCCTACACGTGTATTTCGTGCTATAAGATTTGAACAGCGTTTTAGTTTTTCTATTGGCAAACTTACTTCAAGACTGATTGAAAATGCGGTTAAAATGAATTTTTTCAAGCGTCTCAGCGGAAAGAGGGTATTTTCAGAGCTTCGCCAGATTCTTGAAGAAGAGAATCCCGCGCACGCAATCATAAGACTTAATGATTATGGTTTGCTTGGCATTATTCATCCTAACATAGAACTCAATAAAGAACTTGTTGAACTTTTTAATTCTGTAAAAAAGGTATTGTCCTGGTATGATTTGCTTTTTATCGAAGAATCCTATATGAAGTGGGTCGTTTATTTTCTAACACTTATAAGGACTTGCAATAAAAGAATATCAGGCAGAATCTGCACCAGGTTTGAAATAACGCCCCGCTTCATGAGGATTTTCTGCAATGAACGCTTTGGGGCAGACAAATGTCTTTTATGGCTTGAACGGAATCTGCCTGTTCAAAACAGCGTTGTTTATAAAAGGCTTTCGGGTTTTAATACCGAGATTATCCTTTATATGATGGCGGCTACTAAGCGGGAGTCGGTAAAGAAAGCCATATCTCATTACTTTGCCCGGCTGAGATATACAGATATCTTGATAACCGGCAAGGACATCAAAGCAATGGGGCTTGAGTCCGGCCCAATTTACCGGGAAATAATGCAGGCTGTCCTTGATGCAAAATTAAACGGCAAGCTTAAAACATTGAATGACGAGCTGACTTACGCGCGGAAATATGTTTCAAAACTTCGATCTAATTCAACTAATTGCGATGATAATTCCTCTTCTGTTTGCCGTGACCATTCATGAGGTGGCGCACGGCTATGTTGCTTACAGAATGGGAGACAATACAGCCATGCTGGCCGGAAGACTTACCCTGAACCCGATAAAACATCTTGATTTTATTGGTTCATTCCTTCTACCCTTAATCCTGAAATTCACAGGATCACCCATTATTTTCGGTTATGCCAAGCCGGTGCCTGTAAATTTTGCTAATCTTCAAGATTATCGCAAAGGGGTTATTTATGTATCTTCTGCCGGTGTTCTGGCAAATTTTGCCTGCGCTTTTATTTCAGGCATGCTCTTTCAGTTTTTGATTGGCCTGGAGACTTTATGGAGTAATTCAGTGTCAAGTTACTTTATTTCAGTTTTAATTCTTATTCTTGGTTACAGTGTTATCATTAATTGCGTACTTGCGATTTTCAACCTGATACCTGTGCCGCCGCTGGATGGGAGTAAGATATTTGCCATGTTTCTGCCTTTGAATTTAAGGCGGCAATATGCGCGATTAGAGCGTTTCGGCATATTAATAATATTTTTTCTTCTTATGACGGATTCTTTAGATAAGATTATTTCTTTTGTTATAAACCCTTTGATCAATTTTTTATTGGGTAAATAGGAAGGGCAGGGATCGGGGATTAGGGGTCGGGAATCAGGGATCGGTATGCATTCCCACGCCGGAGCATGAGAACGAGAAATCCGGCTGTGGTTGAGCTTCAGGTGTAATCAAATTCAAAGCAGGAAACTGTTTGAGCATATTAGATATCGTTAAGAAAGAACCTTCATGGATTCTGTAATTGTTTGTTAAGGACTTGTTGAACCGATATTATTGTTTTCATCCGTGGCGAGTTCTTTCTTTATGATATCTTATATGTGAGTTTTTCATGGTTTTAATTTGATTATACCTGAAGCGAACATATTTTTGGAAATCGCTATAGTATTCTGAATGTATTGGAGATGTTAATGAGTCAGAAAAAACGTATTTTGAGCGGGATGCGGCCAACGGGGCCGCTCCACCTCGGCAATTTACACGGCGCTCTCTCGAACTGGATTGAATTACAGGAGCAATATGATTGTTTTTTCTTCATTGCAGACTGGCATGCATTAACCAGTGACTATGAGGATACGAGTTCCATAGCTGCCAATGTGAGAAACATGATGATAGACTGGTTGAGTGTCGGGTTGTCGCCGGAGAAATGCACTTTGTTTGTCCAGTCACATATAAAAGAACACGCAGAACTTTTTCTTATTCTTTCCATGATAACTCCGGTGCCATGGCTTGAGCGCAACCCAACCTACAAAGACCAGATTGTGCAGTTGAGCAACAAAGACCTTTCCACCTTTGGTTTTTTGGGTTACCCGGTGCTGCAGGCTGCGGATATCATAATCTACAAGGCATTTGGCGTGCCGGTTGGGGTGGACCAGGTTCCCCATGTTGAAATTACACGGGAAATCGCCCGGCGCTTCAACTATTTATACGGTAAGGTCTTCCCTGAGCCTGAAGCCATTTTAACCAAAACGCCTAAAATACTTGGTCTTGATCGTCGCAAAATGAGCAAGAGCTATAATAATGCTATTTATTTATTTGAAAAGTCTGACGATATAAGCTCCAAGGTATCAAGAATGATTACTGATCCTCAGCGGGCAAGAAAAAACGATCCCGGCAATCCCGAAGTATGCAATGTTTTTGAATTCCACAAGCTATACAGCGACAAAACAACAGTGGATACTGTAAATGAAGAATGCCGCACTGCCGGGATAGGCTGCGTTGAATGCAAGAAGATAATGGCAAAAAATCTCATCAGAGCGCTTGAACCTATTCGCGGAAAAAGAGAGTATTATGAAGGCAAGCCCGAACTTCTTGACGAAATTTTTGCGGCAGGAAGCAGCAAGGCAAGAAAAATTGCTCAGAAAACCATGGAAGAGGTAAAGTCGGTAGTTAAAGTATAAGTAAAACGGTTTACGGTTAACAGTTTACAGTTCACGGTTGATGAAAACATAAAACCGTTAATAAAAGTTTCCCAAACGACTTAACATTTTGTAATTACTGAACATAAGTGCCTAAAGTTAAGGAATGCTACCATTTTATATATTCCT
>JAUWQK010000128.1 GCA_030611115.1 Deltaproteobacteria bacterium | reverse complement strand
TCGCAGTAAGCGATTACATTCGCATGGCATTCCCTCCCAACTCGCCTAATATAGAACATGTGGTCATTAATTCTGTTGCCAGGGAAGAGCTGGCTCTACGCACAGGTATTTCGGCAACCATTATCCCAAATGTTCTGGATTTTCAAAATCCACCCGTAGTTGATGAGGAAAGCGGCAAAAAATTCCGGAAATTCATCGGTTTAAAACCCGACGACATAGTATTCTTGCAACCTACCCGCATTATAAAAAGAAAAGGCATTGAACATGCCATTAAGCTTGTTAAAGAACTTAAAGAATTTAACAGCAAGCTTGTTATATCACATGAAGCAGGAGACGAAGGCTTTGAATATGCAGAATGGCTTAAAGAGCATGCTCTGGAACATGGCGTTGATCTTCACCTGGTAAATATTCGCGTTGCGGATCCCTGGAACAATAATTCAAAACTCCATAGATATTCCCTTTGGGATATCTACCCGCATGCCGATTTCGTTACTTATCCCAGCCTTAATGAAGGATTTGGAAATGCTTTTCTTGAAACCATCTACTTTAAAAAACCCATAATGATCAATCGTTATGCTATTTTTGTTAGAGATATCGAACCTCTGGGTTTTGATATAGTCTCTATGGACGGATTTCTCACCAAAAAGACTGTTCAAAACGTAAAGGAAATCCTAAAATCGCCTGAACGAAAAGAAAAAATGGTGAATCATAATTACGAGATAGCCTCCCGTCACTATTCCTATTCCGTGCTTCAGAAGCGGCTCGACTTCATTATGATAAATTTCTTCGGTGAACCACAGCTTTGCAACAGGATAGAATCCACGCAACATCCAGCCAATTTGAGATTATTTGGCACTTAACTTATGTTTTTATCCTGCCAGGTTCTTTCTTAATCCCGCTAAGGCGGGATTTCCTGTTTTAAAATTGATCACACCTGAAGCTCACACACGGCCGGTTTTTGTTTCATAAAGCTAAAATGTTACATCAACTCCATTTTTTTCATTTGACAAATATAAAATATCTTGTGACTACTCACGTAGTCAGGCTGAAGCTGTTTAGACTGAAGGCTGAAGGGGTCAGAAGAGCACGATTGCCGTACTTTAGCGGAAACATCTGATTCTTGCTCCAAACATGGCTTCAAAATACGCTTTTTCCTAACAGTCTTCAGTCTTCAGCCTATCCACCTGAGTATTTACAATATATTTTAAGGAGGTGATTTTATGAAAACAGCAAAAGATTATATGGTTTTTCCCCTGGATGTACCTTCTTTAAAGAAAGCTGAGCAATATGTTGCGCTTCTTTCAGAATATGTTGGCATGTTCAAGGTAGGGCTTGAGCTTTTTATAAGCTCCGGGCCTGAAATCATTAAGATTATAAAGACTTCAGGAACAGCTAAAATCTTTCTGGATCTTAAACTCCATGATATTCCTGCGACTGTTTCACGTGCAATGGCGAGCATTGCTGATTTAGGTGTTGATTTTGCAACTGTTCATTGTGGAGAAAATAAAGAAATGCTTGAAGCTGCTGTTGCCGGAAGCGCCGGGAAAGTAAGCGTAGTTGGTGTTACGGTGTTAACAAGCGTATCAGGAGAAGATATTGATGCTGCTGGATTTCGTTCTGAATTTTCTTCAGATATATCACGGCTTGTAATGAATAGAGCAAAAATGGCTAAGGATGCGGGATGTGCCGGAATCGTGTGCTCTGGTCTTGAAGTTAAAATGATAAAAGAAACTTTTGGAAAAGGTTTTGTTGCCTTAACCCCTGGAATACGACCATCTTGGGATGGTATGAACAAAGATGATCAACGGCGCATAACTACTCCGGCCCAGGCAATTGAGAATGGATCAGATTATTTGATAATCGGCAGGCCCATAAGAGATGCAAAAAATCCTAAAGAAGCGGCCATTCATATTGCAGAAGAAATAAAAGCGGTTCTTTATTCTTTATCCAATCCAAAAGCTGAGTGAAGGACACGAACCGCCAGTTCCGCGTACTTTTCTTCAATTACACATGATATCCTGATTTCTGAAGTGCTTATCAATCTGATATTAATATTTTCATTGGCGAGAGTAGAAAACATTTTTGATGCAACTCCAGAGTGACTCTTCATACCAACGCCGGTAACAGATATTTTTGCGATATTTTCGGCAATTAATACCTCTTCTGCTCCAATTTCCTCAGCCACTTTTTTCGATATTTCTATCGCTCTGTTGAAGTCAGTTTTTGCAACAGTAAAAGTAAGGTCGGTCAGGCCTCCTGCCCGAGTGTTTTGAATTATCATGTCAACAAGTATGCCCGACTTTGCAATGGGAGAGAAAATTTTTGCAGCGATCCCCGGCTGATCGGGAACTTTTTTCAGGGTAATACGCGCTTCATTTTTATTACAGGTTATGCCGGATACTACAAGATGTTCCATATCAGAATCTTCATTAACAACCATGGTTCCCCCCTCCTCACTGAAAGATGATCTAACATGCACTGGGACATTATATTTTTTTGCAAATTCAACCGAACGAATCTGCAAGACCTTGGCGCCAAGGCTCGACATTTCCAGCATTTCGTCATAGGAAATTTTATCAAGTTTTCTTGCTTTCTTGCAAATATTCGGATCAGCAGTGTAAATTCCGTCAACGTCAGTATAAATCTCACATATATCGGCCTTGATTGCGGTGGCTATTGCTACGGCAGATGTGTCCGAGCCTCCGCGGCCAAGAGTCGTGATGTTTCCATCAGGGTCGCAGCCCTGGAATCCGGCAACAACCACGATGTTGTTTTTTTCAACAAGCTCTTTAATACGGCCGGCTCCTATGTCAACAATACGTGCATTACCAAAATCGCGGTTTGTTAAAACTTCTGCCTGATATCCCAGCAATGATTTTGCAGGGTAGTTCATTGATTTTAATGTTATGGATAGAAGGGCTGCGGTTGTCTGTTCTCCTGTGGCAAGCAGAACATCGAGCTCACGCTTTTCGGGAGAGTCGGTAATCCGGCTGGCCATATCGAGAAGACCGTCTGTGGCGCCGGCCATGGCCGAAAGGACTACAACTACATTGTTTCCCCTGTCAAAGGTTTTTGCAACTCTATTCGCGACATAACGGATCCGCTCGAGATCAGCTACAGAAGTGCCGCCGTATTTTTGAACAATTAATCCCATCTCTTCTCCCTATAACTATTTAGTGTCTGAACGAAAAGTATTTTTTTCAATACTGGCAATAGTTTCAGCTTATTTACTTATGTGAAGATTTGTGAAAAAGCTTTTAGCCATTAGCTGTTAGCTCTTAGCCTGAGTGTGTTATCTCTTTGATTTTTTAAGCTAAAGGCTAATTGCTAAAAGCTAAGAATCTTCGATTTGAGAATAGCATCCAACTAACTATAATTTCAGGTGTTCTGACTTTTCGTCCAAGCACTATTTATAATCTTTCTTATCAAATTTTCCTCTCTAAGTCCATGCGCAGCTATACTGATTTTTCGTGATTCATTATTCAATATATCCATATGAATTGCCAAATATTCCGGAAGAAGATTTTTCGGAACTTTATCTGCCCATTCGATAGCTACAATTCCGTCACTGCGGAGTATTTCGTAAAGGCCGATATCCTCAAAATCAGCGTAATTTTCTATGCGATAAAGATCAACATGAAATAAATGATATCGACCGGGATATTCGTTTATCAAAGTGTAGGTTGGGCTTGTTATGTAATAATTATCCGGAACATCAAGCCCTTTAGCTAAACCTTGAACAAATGTGGTTTTTCCGCTTCCAAGGTCGCCGGTTAAGGCCAAAACAGTTCCGGGCTCAAGGTGTTTTCCTGTTTTTTCCCCAAGAGCCCGGGTTTCATCAAGAGAATTGGTTATTATTTGGATCTGTTTGCTGATCATTAGTCGAATTACCACTACCCAGAGGAGGTGGATATTATGGAAGGTACCCTGTTTTGAGTGCCTAAAGTGAGCTAAAGTGCCTAAAGTGAGCTAAAGTTAAGGTGTCGCTTCGCTCCATTAATTCATAAAGTTTACTTCCCTTTAAACACTTCATACTTCATTAGCGTAGTTTATTTTTTTGCCATGGTTAAAATTAGCTGCGCCGAAGGCGCATTCCTTAACTTTAGGCACTTTAATATACTTTAGCTCACTTTAGGCACTTATGTTCGCACCGAAGGTGCGCTAATTTAATTCTTAATACACACTTTATAAAGTTTTCACAATATATGTTTTTGTTGAAAAAAGGTATAAACGAAAAGAAAAAACCGGATATAGTCGGCCATAATTTTGTCCGTAGTTCGGGCGGATGGAAAATAAACTTTCGCTATTCTTTGCTGAAAATAAAAAAGGCACTTATATCGTTTTTTATAAGCGCCTGTTTTTTGGTGCCCGGGACGAGACTTGAACTCGTACAGAGACTTAGCTCCGAGGGATTTTAAGTCCCTTGCGTCTACCAATTCCGCCACCCAGGCACAGGTTTTGCTTATATTTCGATTACAAACAGCGATTAGTTTAATAATTGAAAACCAGAAAAAATGCAAGAAGGAATAAAAAAAAGCCCGCTCAATACTTTTTACCCTTTACATACCTCAAGCTCACGTCCAGCAGTTTAATATTACATAAAAATAAGGTAACTACTCAGGTGGATAGGCTGAAGGCTGAAGACTGTTAGGAAAAAGCGCATTTTGAAGCCATGTTTGGTGCAAGAATCAGATGTTTCCGCTAAAGTACGGCAATCGTGCTCTTCTGACCCCTTCAGTCTTCAGCCTAAACAGCTTCAGCCTGACTACGTGAGTAGTCACAAAATAAGTTTGTAAATTTCTGAATATGAGCCCTTGCCCCTTGTCAAACCATATGTCATCTGATAATTATTCGA
>JAUWQK010000027.1 GCA_030611115.1 Deltaproteobacteria bacterium | reverse complement strand
CAGATGCAGGCGCTGCGGAAATAATTCTTCAAAAGGAACTCAGCGGCAAGTCACTTGCTAAGAAAATCGAGCACTATGCATCAAATTACAAGGCCATTAGTAATATGGCTTTAATAGCAAAGAAGCTTGGCAGGCCGGATGCAGCAGAGGCGATTGTTGATGACTGTTATAAGTTAATTAAGGAATTGAGGGATTAAGGAATTGAGGAATTGAGGGATTAAGGAATTGAGGGATTAAGGGATTGAGGGATTAAAAGTGACAACATCCTTCAATTCGGAATTCTTAAATTCTTAAATTCTTAAATTATGTATCTTAAAAAATACCACATACACTTTGTAGGAATCGGCGGAATAGGAATGAGCGGCATTGCCGAGCTTCTTCTTAATTTAGGCTATAAGGTGTCGGGCTCTGACATAAGGTCATCAGGCATTACAAGGCGTTTGAAAAGGCTTGGCGGTATAATATTTGAGGGGCATTCAGCGGAGCAGGTCAGCGGAGCTGATGTTGTTGTGACATCATCTGCAATTGGGGCGGATAATCCGGAGGTTATTGCTGCAAGAAAAGCCTCAATCCCTCAAATACCAAGAGCGGAAATGCTGGCCGAACTTATGCGGTTAAAGTACAGCATAGCTGTGGCTGGTGCGCACGGGAAAACATCAACAACTTCAATAATTGCTTCGGTCCTGAGTAAAGGAGGGCTTGATCCTACAGTGGTTATCGGCGGTAAACTTAAAGGCATAGACTCAAATGCACTGCTTGGCAGAGGTGACTTTATAGTAGCCGAAGCTGATGAAAGTGATGGGTCTTTCCTTAAAATGTCGCCCACTATAGCGGTAGTAACCAATATAGACAGAGAGCATCTCGATTTTTATAAGGACTTAACTTCCATAAAGGAAGTCTTCTTAAGTTTCATTGACAGGATACCTTTCTATGGTCTTGTCGTGCTTTGTCTTGATAATGAGCCAATACAGGAGCTTATCCCGAAGATTAAAAAACGCTTTACTACCTATGGGATGAGCACACAGGCTGACTTTTATGCAAGAGACATTGTGTTCAGTAATCAGAAAAGCAGGTTTGATATCTATCATATGGGCGATGTGCTTGGGAACATAACTTTAAATCTTCCCGGTACCCACAATGTCTATAACTCTTTGGCAAGCATTGCTGTTGGAGTTGAGCTGGATATTCCCTTTGATATTATCAAGCATGCCCTGGAAACTCTTGAGGGTGTTCAGCGAAGGCTTGAGGTCAAAGGAGAAAAAAGGGGTATTACAGTTATTGACGATTACGGGCATCACCCAACAGAGATTAAAACTACTCTGAGAGCTGTAAGAGAAAGCTGGCCGGACAGGCGTATAATCGCGGTTTTTCAGCCGCACCGCTATACCAGAACAAAAGCGCTCTTTAATGAGTTTACGCGTTCATTCTACCAGTCAGATCTGCTCGTAGTTCTTCCAATTTATCCTGCGGGCGAAGAAAAGATAGAGGGAATAGATGGCGGTACCCTCTGTGAAGGCATCAGGACACATGGCCATAAAGAAGCTGTGTTCAAAGAAAGTTTCAAAGAGGCTGTTTTACATTTGAATGAAATATTAGAAGAGCGAGATATACTGCTGACCTTAGGTGCAGGAGATGTATGGAAAGTCGGGGAAGAAGTGCTGGAAGAACTGAAAAGTGAGAAGTGAGAAGTGAAAATTTGTGGAATCGCTTCGCTCTGTTTCTTTTTAAAAATTGACAGAATTCCTTCAATATTCACTTTTCAATATTCACTTTTCAATGACTCATGCTTGATTCTGATTCAAAAATATGGCTTGAAAGCCGGTTTAAAAACAGCGTCAGATTCGATGAATCCATGTCGAAGCACACATTTTTGCGGGTGGGAGGTGTGGCCGATGCTTTTGTCATGCCTGAAAAGCCCGAAGAACTTGTGGAGATTATCAGGTGGTGCCGGCAGAAGGATATTCCTTGTCTTGTTATCGGAGACGGGACGAATCTTCTTGTAAAAGACAGCGGCATACGCGGAATTGTAATTGTACTTACGAAATGTCTAAGAAGCATTACTAAAAGAGATATGGGAAGAGATGGTATTATTGTTACTGCCCTGGCTGGGGCAAGGATGCAGGCTCTTTGCTCTTTTGCTGTTAAGAATGGTCTCAAAGGTATGAATTTTGCCATTGGCATTCCCGGTACGGTGGGTGGAGGAATAATGATGAATGCCGGAACTGCCCATGGATCAATAAAAGGCGTTCTTGATTCCATAAAGATTTTGCTGCCTGACGGTAATACTAAAATAATCATGAAAGAAAATTTGGACTTTGAATACAGGAAACTGTCTCTGAAAGATGAAGTAAAAAAAGTTAATAAAAGACAGGCCATTATAATGGGAGGTTGCTTTTATCTGCATCCTTCAGACCCTAAGGAACTTCAAAAAGATGCTGAGGAAATTTTGAAAGCAAGAAAAGAAAGGCAGCCATCCGGTTCCCCAAGTGCCGGATGCTTTTTTAAAAACCCTTTGTCCGGGAAAACAGCGGGAGAGCTTATTGATCTGGCCGGACTTAAAGGCAAGTCAATAGGTGGAGCAGAAATTTCATTAAAACATGCCAATTTCATTATTAACAGGGACAGAGCATCGGCCTCCGATATACTGGCCATTATAGAGCTTGTTCAGGAAACGGTGTCAAAAAAGTTCAACATTAACCTGGAGCCGGAGGTAAAAATTGTTGGGCAATAAGCATATAAGGAAAAATTATTACAAGGGCACATCAACTAAAAGACGTGCCAAAATATTGCAGCGCTTTATTTTTTGTTTTGAGGTAGTGACCGTAGTCGCCATTTTAATTGTAATGAGTTTTGTTTTTATTCTGGCGCACGATTTCATTACACAATGCGACTATTTCAGGGCTGATAACATAGTTGTCAGAGGAGCGCATCGACTTTCAAAACAGCAGATTCTTGAACAGGCAAATATAAATAAAGGAATAAATATTCTTTCCGTAAATCTTTCAATAATAAGAAACAGATTGCTGGCGCATTCATGGATAGCCGAGGCTGAGGTCAGGAGAGAACTGCCTGACATAATAACTATCGGAATTGAAGAGCATGAACCGCTTGCCATTTTAGATCTTGGTCGCAGGTTCCTGATAAACGTTAATGGAGAAGTATTTAAAGAATGGACTGCATCGGATCCTGGTGTTTTGCCAATTGTCAGCGGACTTCAATTTTCAGACCTGAATGTTTCCGGTGAGCCACGCAGCACATCCTTTAATGCAGTAATGGAAGTTTTACGTCTTGGCCGGGAGACTGACAGCATTCTTCCAAACAGGAGAATAAGAAAAATCCGGGTTGACAGACAAACAGGTCTTACCCTGTATGCATTTGATCAAGCAAGAGTAATAAAGCTGGGCTATTATGATTATCCGGACAAGTATGAAAGGCTTGAAAGCGTACTTTTTTACCTGAAGGAAAAGAGATGTTTTCCGGATTTCAATTCTATTGATTTGAATCACGTGGATCGTATTGTTGTAAATCTTGTTAAGGATGAATTATCTGCCGGGAATCATAGGGAGGTTTAACTATTTAGGTTAATAGACTGAAGGTTGAAGGCTGAAGGTATAAGGCTTTCGGAAGCACGGAAGCAAATATTTTATTAAAGCGGCCGGAAATTTTGTCCTAAACATAGAGAATAATGTTCAGGAATTATCTGTTTCCTTCAGCCTATAGCCTTCAGTCTAAATACCTGGATAGTTTTAAGGAGGTTTAACATGCAGGGAAAAGAAGAAATCGTTGTGGGCCTTGATATTGGAACTACCAAAATCTGCGCTGTTGTTGGTGAAATATCCGGCGATGAAATCAATATAGTTGGTATAGGCACCCACCCTTCAATCGGGCTCCGTAAGGGAGTGGTGGTGAATATTGAATCAACCGTAGATTCTATAAAAAAAGCGGTTGAGGAAGCGGAGCTTATGGCCGGCTGCGAAATTTCATCGGTTTATGCAGGAATTGCAGGAGGGCATATAACCGGCTTCAACAGCCGCGGAATTGTGGCGGTAAAAAGTTCTGAAATAACCAAGCTTGATGTTGAGCGAGTAATCAATGCTGCAAAAGCTGTGGCAATCCCAATGGACAGGGAAGTAATACACGTGCTTCCCCAGGAATTCATTGTTGATGATGAAACAGGTATTCAGAATCCTGTTGGTATGGCCGGAGTAAGGCTGGAGGCAAAGATTCATATTGTGACCGGAGCTGTAACATCGGCTCACAACATTGTCAAGTGTGCAAACCGTGCCGGCCTTGATGTCAGTGATATTGTTCTGGAATCTCTTGCTTCCGGCGAAGCTGTGCTGACCGAAGAAGAAAAAGAGCTGGGTACGGGTTTGATTGATCTTGGTGGAGGGACAAGCGATCTCGCTATATTTTGCAATAAAAATATCAGGCATACATTTGTGCTTGGATTGGGTGGTAACAACCTGACAAATGACCTGGCAATTGGCCTGCACGCACCGCATGGAGAAGCGGAAAAGATAAAAAAGAAGTATGGAACTTGCGTTGCAAAAAATATCAGCAGCGAAGAAACTATCGAGGTGCCCGGCATGGGGGGGCGAAAGCCCAGAAAGCTTCCGAGACAAATTCTTGGTGAAATTCTGGAACCTCGTATGGAGGAAATCTTCGTACTGATAAATAGAGAGATTTATAGAGCGGGGATGGAGAAATTAATTTCGTCAGGCATTGTTTTGACCGGTGGATCAGCACTTTTGAGAGATGTGAGGGAGATTGCAGAATCAGTTTTCAATTTTCCAACCCGGCTGGGCAAGCCCATGGGAATCAGCGGTCTGGTCGATGTAGTAAACAACCCCATGTATGCTACCGGAGTTGGTTTGGTTATATACGGTGCCAAAAACCAGGCTGTTAAGAATAAATTCAGGATTCGCGACAAAAACATTTTCAACCGTTTAATAGCAAGGATGAAGAAATGGTTCAAGGATGTAATTTGAACCTAAGTTGAGCGATTTTTTGCGAAGATATGTGTTGGGATCTTGATGCATAAGAATTTGCAAAAACCGCAGGCATACCCGTGGATATGTCGAGGATTTTTGCGAAGCCTTTATGCGCAAGAGAACGGCGCAGATCAAGTAAAAAATTGCTCAATTTAGGTTGAATTGTCGATCAGGATGGGAATCAACCTGTCAGATTAATAGGAGGGGGCTATGTTTACTTATGTAGATAATGATAAATCTGCAAAGATCAAGGTTATTGGGGTAGGTGGTGCAGGCGGAAATGCAATAAACAACATGATTGAAGCCAATCTGCAGGGAGTTAAGTTTATTGCGGCAAACACGGATGCTCAGGCGCTTGAGAATTCAAAGGCACAGCTCAAGCTGCGGATTGGAGAAAGGCTTACAGAAGGACTTGGCGCTGGTGCTGATCCTCAAGTCGGGAGAGAAGCCGCACTTGAAAGTAAGGAAACAATAAAGAGCGCTCTTGAAGACAGCCATATGGTTTTTATTACCGCTGGATTTGGCGGTGGTACCGGCACGGGAGCCGCACCGGTTATAGCGGAAATTTGCAAAGAAATTGAAGCGCTGACAGTTGCAGTAGTGACAAAGCCTTTTTCATTTGAAGGGAAGAAAAGGTCAAAACAGGCGGAAGAAGGCATTGCTGCATTAAAAGAGGTTGCTGACACAGTAATTATAATACCCAACGACAGATTAAGAGGAATTGCTTCCAAAAATGCAAAGATGGTCGATATGTTTAAGAAAGCAGATGAAATTCTTCTTCATTCCGTCAAGGGAATTACCGATCTTATTATGATGCCGGGTCTGGTCAATCTTGATTTTGCGGATGTTAGAACAACAATGTTAAGGGCAGGCATGGCCATAATGGGTACAGGTATAGCAAGTGGGGCTAACCGTGCAAAAGAAGCTGCTGAAAGGGCTATATCCCATCCATTGCTTGAAGATATTTCTATTGTCGGTGCAAAAGGTGTATTAATGAACTTAACAAGTACCAGTGAATTAACAATGGAGGAGATGACGGAAGCTTCCGATAGAATATATGAAGAGGTGGGTGAGGATGCTGATATTATCTGGGGAACTGTAGTTGATGAATCTCTTGGTGATGAGATGAGAGTCACCGTTATTGCAACAGGGATAGGTACGGGGCATGAATCATCAATGTCTAAAAAACACAGAAATAACTACATGGATCATGAGCTCAGGGGAAAAATAAGAGATATTACTTCTGATGACAGGATGAATGCAGTTGACTTTGATGAGCCGACTTTTATCCGTCAAAAGGAAGCGGTAGGTGAATCAACCGGAGCTACTTATAGAGGATACAAGGGAATAGTAATTGACAACAATGATCTTGAGATTCCTACCTTTTTAAGAAGAAAGGCGGATTAGATATCAGGGGTCAGGGATCGGGGAGCAGGGGTCAGGATTGGCACATTCGGAGAACGTGCCCTACAAAAACAGAGCGAATCCCGCCCAAGCGGGGCACAAATCAACAATCCTATGAAACATATGGTATCGAAAACCGGCAAGTCAAATAAAAGATATGCTGAATCGGAGATCGGTACAATCAGGAAAGGTTGTAGAGAATGTATTCGAATAGTCCTTGTATATCCCAACAACTATCAAGTTGGGATGTCCAGTCTTGGTTTCCAGACAGTATATCATTTATTAAACAATATTGAGGATGTTGCATGTGAAAGATCTTTCCTGCCCGATGAAAACAGTTCGCCAGGGGCCGGAATAATTACTATAGAATCAGGGAGGCCGATTTCTGATTTTGACATTATTGCTTTTTCAATTTCATTTGAGAATGACTACCCCAACCTTCTAACCATTTTAGATAAAGCAGGTATCCCCTTGCATTCAAACGATAGAGGAACCCCTCATCCTCTTGTTATTGCAGGGGGAGTTGCCTGCTTTTTAAACCCGGAACCTATTTCATCATTTATCGATTGTTTTTTGATCGGTGAGGCGGAATTGATGCTTCCCCAATTTATTGGCTGTTTTGATGCTGATATAAGCAGAAGATCTCTTTTAAAAAATATAGCGCACAAAGTACCCGGTACTTACGTTCCGGCATTTTACGAAACAACCTATAATAAAGATGAAACAATTCGTTCCTTTGAACCATTGTTTGATGTCCCTGTCAATATCAGGCGGACGTATCTAAAAGACCTTTCCCAGGTGTCAACCTGCAGCAGTATAATAACCCCGCATACTACCTTTGATAACACATTTTTGATAGAAACAGGCAGGGGCTGTCCGCATGGTTGCCGCTTTTGCAGCGCCGGATATGTTTACAGGCCTCCGAGATTCAGGTCTTTCCCGGTTATTGCAAAATGTTTGGACCAGGGGGTTTTGCTTACCGATAAAATCGGTCTTGTAGGAGCTGCAGTGTCGGATTTTCCCAGTATAAAAGAACTTTACGATTATGTTAATAATAAGGACATTAGAATATCGTTCAGCTCTCTCAGGGCTGACTCACTTTGCCCGGAGCTTATATCCTTACTGAGGCGAAGCAAAGTAAAAACAGCTACAATTGCCCCGGACGCAGGATCTGAACGTATGCGCAAAGTAATCAATAAAGGCATTACAGAAGAAGAAATACTTAATGCCGCTGAGGCCCTTGTAGCTGGCGGTATCCCAAACTTAAAGCTCTATTTCATGATTGGTCTTCCAACAGAAACAATGGATGATATAGAAGCTGTCATAGAACTGTGCAAAAAAATAAAACATCAATTCCTAGAATCAAGCAGGATTAAAAAGCGAATAGGGTTAATAACCGTAACCGTTAATTCTTTTGTCCCAAAGCCGTTTACTCCTTTTCAGTGGGTTGCAATGGATGATGAACGCACTTTGAAAAAGAAAATAAAGATTATAAAGGATGGTTTGAAAAGAGTTGCAAACGTCCGTGTTCATGCGGATATCCCTCGCTGGGCTTATATCCAGGCTATGTTTTCACGCGGTGACCGCAGGGTTTCAGAAATTCTGACTTTAGCTGATAAAAATCATGGAAACTGGGCGCAAACGCTCAAGGAAACACCGATAAATCCTGATTTCTACGCTCTGAGGGAACGATCTCTGGACGAATTGCTTCCCTGGGACTTTATAGACCATGGAGTAAAAAAGTCTTTTCTAAAACAGGAATATAAGAAAGCCCTGGATGGTAAAGAGACTGCACCATGCCCTATGAAATCATGCAATGTCTGCGGGGTCTGTAAGAAAGAAGGTCGGTAACTACTCAGGTTGGTTAGGCTGAAGACTGAAGACTTTTAGGGAAAAGACTCCCAGAAGCCAATATTTTCTTAAAACGGCCGGAATGTTCAAAATCATGACAGCAAACAAGTTTTTTTTCTTTTTATAAAGCGGCCAAGGTGCATATCAAGTTTCAATGTATGATTGACTAACCAATCCACAATAAGAAGCTGAACTCGGAAGAGGATAAATCCCCTTTGGGGTCAGACCTTGATTATTTCATTTAGTTTTTTATAAATCCTCTTGAGCCTACAATCGTTACTTGTTTTTAATTGCGTCTTAACATGACTGACTCTCCGGCTAACCGATGAATAGGTGATATTGAACAATTCCCCAATTTTTTGATTACTGCATCTGCCGGTCTTCCATAAAAAATATAAAATAGCATCTCGCTTATCACGGTTATTCCCTAAAAGTCGTTTGGACTCTCTAAAAAAATCAATATCACAATCAAGCAGCCTGGCGGCTTTTTCAATCAGCGCCTGTTGATCCTCATCTTTTAAAAGTTGATTTAATTGCGGCAGTTCTCCATTTTTCTTTAATGATAAGTGTTTCTCCTTGATATATTCCAGGAACTCCCGGGAACCGTAAATCAAACCAAATTTAACGTCTTCCCATAAACTCTCTTTTTCATCGGAATACCTCTGAACTTTGTTGCGGTAGGCTCTCTGTCTGTCTTTTGCACGTACCTGTGAAAAGACGGGACCGGTTTTCAACCACTCAGGCGGCTTCTTCTTATAGGCATAAAACCGGTAACTACTCCATTTGTAGTTCACCAAGCGGTCTACAATTCCTGCGCTCAATGGATTGCGATGTATATAACATGAGAGTCTCAGCAAATAAGCATCATTTTCAACAATTATGCTCTTAAACCGTCCCTGAAACAGATGGCCGCTTTGCAAATTTCTCAGATTAAAACGTCGGGTGTATCGTGTTCCCAGCCATTGCATGCTCTTTGAAAGATTGGGTCTCATTGTCCGCAGCAGGAGATGATAATGACTGTCCATCAAAACATAAGCATCAATTTCAATCTCAAACCTTTCTGACATATCTGCCAGGATGTATAAAAAATCCTGTCGATCCTCATCACTGTGAAAGATGTTGCTCTGATTATTTCCTCGTGAAAGAATATGATAATATGCTCCTTCAAATTCTATTCTCAATTGTCGCGCCATACGCTGAAATTTATAAAGTCTATTTTGAGTTGTCAAGCTTTATTATAATAATCAAGGTTTGACCCCAGTTTCTTTTGAAAGTAATGAGAATTTAGAATTAATGAGGCTTATCGATGAAGAATTTCTCAGGCATCCTTTTTATGGGAGTCGAAAGATGAGAGACTATTTGAACCGCCAGGGTTTTCCTGTAAACCGCAAACGTGTTCAACGACTGATGCGTTTAATGGGTATTGAATCAGTGGCCCCCAAACCGAATACAAGCAGGCCGCGCAGAGAGCATAAGGTGTACCCATATCTCCTAAGGAAATTGTCGATCACAAAGCCTGATCAGGTCTGGTGTTCCGACATTACCTATATCCGGCTGGCCCATGGATTTGTGTATCTGACGGCAATTAT
>JAUWQK010000090.1 GCA_030611115.1 Deltaproteobacteria bacterium | reverse complement strand
AAGCCAAAATTTGAGATGATCGGCCATCTGAAAAACGGCGAAAGAATACGAAATTTATGTGTTTAAACGACTCAGCATCAAAGACCGCAACTTGCTCGTCGATGCTAAGACCTATCGTATCCGAGGTGCTGATCAACCCTTGGATATAAATGCCGTCAGGATTAATAAAGTCAACTAATTGAAGGGAATTGGTAGCCATTGTAGCAAATCCTATCAAAATTGTTTTGTTACAAACCGTTTTATCGTCGCCCACCGTGCGCAGGATACCATCACGGTGTTTTATCATTCATCCATTCAATAATACGTATGCCGTTTATTGTGCATAGAATGCACACTGCCTGACTCCATCATTCCAACTCTCCATGAACGGTTGCCCCCCACTCCTTAACAAGATCATGTTCAATTTTCAGGTGGTCGAGAACCCTTGCAATTACAGAATCAACAAGGTCGGAGATGTTTTGCGGGTTTGAATAAAATGAGGGGGATGGAGGCATGATGGTTGCGCCGGCCTTGGCTGCTACATACATGTTCTTCAAATGGATAATGTTTAAAGGAGTCTCCCGTGGCAACAGGATCAACGGACGCTTTTCTTTGAGATTTACATCAGCAGCCCTGTGAATGAGGTTGTCTGCTATACCGGCTGCAATTGCTCCAAGTGTTTTCATCGAGCATGGAGCAATAACCATGCCGTCATTCCTGAATGACCCGCTTGCAGGAGGAGCAAAAAAATCATCCTGATCGTGTGTATATAAACAGGCATTTTTATTAAATGTAATGCCTTTATCCTTTAAAAAAGATGAAAAGGATTCACCGCTGTAACCGGTTTCATGCTCAAGGACTTTATATCCGGCACTTGATATTATAAGATATATGTTTACCGGATTTTTCAAAAGAGCCTTGAGAAGCCTTATTCCGTATATAGACCCTGATGCCCCGCATATTGCTACTACTATTTTCTTGTTCACATCCACCGCCTGACCAGCTCGTCTGCCAGAACACCCAGGAATAAAGTTATGGAAATTAAACTGTTAACATGAAAAAAGGCAAAATTAACATTGCTGAGATCGTCCGGCTTAACCAGCCTGTGCTCAATAATTAATAAAATTCCGATTATAACTACTGCAAAGAAGTACATCAGGTTCATATCAAATACAATATAGATCAGAAAGAAAAAGCCGAAAGAAGCAAGATGTATAATAGAAGCAATTATAAGCGCTTTTTTTACACCAAAATGAGCCGGTATGGAAAAAAGCCCTTCATCCTTGTCAAATTCAATATCCTGACACGCATAAAGAATATCAAAACCGGCGATATAAGTCATGAGGGCAAATGAAAGAATAAGAACAGACCATGAGAAGCTTTTGGCAAGTGCTATCCATGCACCTGCAGGGGCAAGAGATATGGCGAAGCCCAGATAAATATGGGAAAGCCAGGTAAACCTTTTTGTATAGGAATAAGAAAAAAGTACAACAAGTATAGGAACGGAAAGATAAAAACAGAGTTTCCCAAGCATTGCTGAAGAAAATATAAAGAGACCTGAAAAGAGAATTACAAATACTATTGCTGAAGATAAAGAAAGCCTTCCCGATGGTATATCTCGTTTTGAGGTGCGTGGATTCTTTGTGTCAAACTTTGCATCCGCTATCCTGTTAAAACCCATGGCAGAGGAGCGTGCTCCAATCATGGCAAGCAAAATCCAGAAAATATCTGATATAATCATCTGATGCTGGCGCTGGGCAAGTATTACTGCTGAAAAAGCAAAGGGAAGAGCAAATACAGTATGGCTGAACTTTATCATCCTGCCGTATGTAAGAATCCGTTCCAGCAAAATTACAACCCTACTCCATCTATATGCGCCCCACAATGTGCGCACTTACCGTTTTCTATCAGATTTTTATTTACACAAAACCCCCATCTGTCGATAAGAATATTGTTGCATTTATAACAGAACGTGTTCTCACTGTTTTCACCTGGCACATTGCCTGTATAAACATATTTCAAGCCCGATTTAATACCGATCTCGCGGGCCATAACAAGTGTCTCAAGAGGTGTGGAAGGCCGGTCTAAAAGCTTATATGTCGGATGGAACCTGCTTATATGCCACGGTGTTTCGGGACCCAGAGACTTTACAAGGAATTCGGCCAGCATTTCAAGCTCATGCTTGTCATCGTTCAGCCCGGGAATAAGGAGAGTTGTTACCTCAACAAAAATGCCAAGCGATTTCATCAGCTTCAAGGTTTCTTTCACATGCTCCAGTTTCGCCTTGCAAATTTCTTTATAAAACTTTTCATTAAAAGCCTTTAAATCTACATTTGCCGCATCAAGATAAGGACTTATCATTTCAAGGGCTTCGGAAGTCATGTAGCCATTTGTTACAAATACGTTCTGTATCCCCTTCTCATGAGCGATCTTTGCGGTATCATATGCAAATTCAAAATATACGGTAGGCTCAGTATATGTATATGCTATGCTTTTGCAGTTACCTTTTTCCGCTGCGTTCACAATATCTTCAGGTGTAACAAAATTACCCATTATCATTCCATCATGGTCTGACGGCATCTGGGCGATGTCTGCATTCTGGCAAAACAGGCATTTAAAGTTGCAACCGACTGTTGCTATAGAGTAGGACAGACTCCCCGGAAAAAAATGGAACAAAGGCTTTTTTTCAATAGGATCTATATTGCTTGCTATAAGCTTTCCATAAACCAGGGTCTTCAGAGTTCCTTCCTGGTTCTCACGCACACCGCATATCCCGCGCCTGCCATTTTTAATCACACAACGATGGTTGCAAAGATTGCATTTAACTTTTTTTTCATTAAGCGGTTTGTAAAGATATGCTTCCATAGTTACTTAACTCCATTTTCTATAGACTTTCAGACAATTCATTTCACAAGGCTAGAAGGAAAAATCTGAGTAAGTCGTGCTTATGTGTACGTCGTCGAAGATTTTGACTGATAACGCAGTGAAATTATTTATCTGAAAGTCTATAATTTTAAGGGTTTGCTCAAAACCTCTTTTAACCCGCTAATGCATTGGTTGTGGGCTTGGCTTGGCAACTAATTGATAGTGGTCTGGTTGTATAGCGGGGAACAGGAGCAAACACAATGCCTGCGAAGGCCCCGAACGGACATCTTTGAACCAGGCTCGAACGTTCTATGCTGGAGGTTATTCCCCCTGAGGCCGACAAAAACTGGTATACGGTTCTCCATGATATAGGAACATCGCCTAAGACGGCACGGATGATTTTCTTTAATTCCCAGATACTGAAAAACTGAGCGCGGTTGTAAATGCTTTTGGTAAATATCCCTTTAAGCCGCAACTGTATCCCCTTAAGAGCATACCTATTAAGCACGCCTATAAAAATCCTGTCTTTTGCAACCCTGCAGGCCTCTTCAATTGCTTTTTTGGGATCTTCGACAAATTCCAGAGTTGTTATAAAGCAGGCATAGTTAAATGAATTATCATCAAAAGGCAGGTCTTCAGCAAATCCGCGATGTAGATCCACGCGATGTCCAACTTTTTTAAAAGCAATATCCAGCATATACTGAGATGGATCAATGCCTGTAATCTGTAAGCCTCTGTCTAAAAATGGGAGAAGACTTGCGCCGGTTCCACAGCCTATATCTAAAAGAGAATCCCCATCCATAGGCTTGAGCATATCCAGCATAAGCCGGAATTCAAGATCAGCGGCAAATCTGTTTTGTGGTTTATCATACCACTGATCGTAATTTACGGCATCATTAAAATCAAATATATAACCCATATTTAATAATCTATTAAAAAAAAGGAATTTTATCAAGGAGAAAACTCTTAATATATATTTGGAGAGACCTGAAAGGAGTGTATTTTCAGATTATTTTGAATTTTTTTCTATACTCGGGAATTTCTATAATCGGCGGCCTTTCAAAGCCCTTATCTTTATAAATATCCGGCTGGTATCCGTCCGTTCCCAATTTGTATTGTATCATTTCGTTAAAAAAATCGTTTTTTAATTCAGCTATCCCAAGCTTTTCAAGGCGCTTGCAAAAAGTCTTTAGAATAACAAAGGACATTTTCCCCAATGATTTAGTATCCTGGTTCCTGTGAACCCGCCTTTCAAGATCTACCTGCGCAATAACATCAAGCCCCCATTTTTCATAAGTATCGAGAATTATACTGGTCTCAATGCCATAGCCAATTGGAAAGGGTATTTTCTCAAAGAGTTCACGGTAACCGGCATATTCGCCGGAGAGTGGCTGCATAATCTGAGTAAGCTCAGGGAAAAAAAGAGAAAACAGTGGTCTTATTACAAGTTCGGTAACCCTGCCGCCGCCAGTAGGTCTCAGTTTCTTTTTGCCTCTAGCAATTGGACGGTCATAAAAACCTTTGCAATATTTTATATTATCAAAAAGAAGAAGCGGACCTACAAGAGCATAAACAAATCTATGATGAATATTTTTTATATCAGCATCAAGATAAATAATTATATCACCTCTTGTAATATAAAGAGCTTTCCACAGATTTTCGCCCTTCCCCTTAAACTTTTCAAGTTTGGGCAGGATATCATCAGCCTTGTAAACATCGGCGCCATAACTTGATGCTATTTCCATGGTTCTATCTGACGAGCCGGAATCAATAACCACAATTTCATCAAGAAGCGGATAACGGGACATCAGCTCCGACTTCATAATAATAATTTCTTTTGCAATAGTTTTTTCTTCGTTAAGAGTGGGCAGACAAAGAGATATTTTAATTTTCTTTCTTTCTTTTTCTTCAACAAGACGGTTAATGTCTTTGAATTCAGAATGATGAAAGGTATTCTTTTTCAGCCAGTTGCTATTCATCGCAAACTCCTTTGTCTATTGCCATAATCACTCCAATAATTTGGGCAATTCCTTTATACATTGGTTCAATTTCCATCGTAGCATTTTCAAGATGAATGTTTTCTCCTCGAGTAATTCCGAGTGTAACTGCCGGTATATTGTGTGAAAGAAAAATTGACAGCTCAGATTCACTTGGCTCACATATTGGTTTTAGACCCAAACTTTCAATTATTGCCCCGGCACTTTTTACAAGGGGATGATTGTATTTTAAACTGGCTGCGCTCAGGTTACTTATAGTTTTTAGCTTCAGCTCAATTTCATTCTGGTGACTTATGTCTTCAATAATGTCATTAATATCATTATAAATACTCTTTACCATCTTATCCGAATCACTTTGAATCTCAAAGCCAAGGTTTGAGTTACAGGCTATAGTTCCATGCTTGAAACCGCCTGATATTTTACCGATAATTACTCTTGAACGTGGTCTTTGAGGTAAGCGCAACTCCAGGATCTGGTTTATAACTTCATTTAAAATTAATATCGCATTTGACTTGAACTTCTGAAGCGGTCCAGGTGTGGGTGATATGTCACATTCAACTTCACATCTAATCATTCCTTCAGAATAATAATTAAGTCTGCCAAGCTCGACACTCTCTAAGCAAATTGCACCTCTTATGGGAGTATCCCATGCTTTCAGGAGATGCCTGATGCCCCGCAAGTTCCCCCTTCCCAATGATTGTATAACGCCCGCCAGGACAATATCGGATTCAAAACGAAGATCTAACTTTCTAAAAATTTCCGGCAACGAAGCCAACACCCCAATACTTAATGAATTATCTAAAATGCCCGCACCCTTTATTGTTCTTTTCCTGACAGTATAATTATGATCTATATCCTTTTCAAAAAATGTGTCCAGATGTGCAACGACAAAAACAGGTGGCTTTGATAGGGAAGTTCCCCCTATGATTCCAATGGGATTCCTGTATCCATCGGTTGTACATTCATCGACCTGAAACTCAGCCAATCTTTCCATAAATAAATCTGTCCGCCTCTTTTCCTTGAAAGTAGGAGCAGGTATCTGTCCAATAAATACTATATTGGCAATAATTGTCTCCTTCATAGACTTAATTGCCTCAACAAAAGACGGTAATTTATCAAGGTACTTTTCCATATCGGCCTCCTAAAAACAGCAAGAACTTATATATGTTATGTAACTAATCAGGTAGACTGAAGGCTATAGGCTGAAGGCTGAAGGAAACAGATGATTCCTGAACCTTATTCTCTATGTAGCTTTAATAAAATATTGGCTTCCGGGAGTCTTTCCCCTAAAAGCCTTCTACCTTCAGTCTGTTAACCTGAGTAGTTATTATTTTATTATCATATGTACCGAAATTTTAAAAGAAATTATTGACATATTGAATATTTTCAAAGCAAAATAAAAATCTGTTTTAATCATTGTCAATACGGAATTTCAATAGGCACCTTTACTCAGCCCTTTAACCGTTTGGCATGGATAGGAATTAAGGGTACAAAACTTGAGTACTAATTTACAAACCTAAGTTGAGCGATTTTTTGCGAAGAAATGTGCCGAGTCCTTGATGCGCAAGAGATTGGTGCAGATCGAGTAAAAAATTAAGGGGCGGTCTAATTACCACCCCTTAATTCATTTAGTATCATGCAGCCTCAGCAATGCGGCTCAATCAAGATGATGTGGAAGGTTTCTTTTCCAATTCCTCAATTCGTTTATTGATAGCATCCAATGATTTTTGCATGTAATTGGC
>JAUWQK010000050.1 GCA_030611115.1 Deltaproteobacteria bacterium | reverse complement strand
TCAACTGCAAGAGTAGGCTGATAACCAACAGCAGACGGCATACGTCCTAAAAGTGCTGACACTTCGGAGCCTGCTTGTGTAAACCTGAAAATATTATCAATAAATATAAGCACATCCTGACCTTCTTCATCACGATAATATTCAGCCGCCGTCAAAGCCGATAATGCAACACGTGCCCTTGCTCCTGGCGGTTCTGTCATCTGACCATATATCAATGCAGCCTTTGGTAGAACTCCTGAATCTTTCATCTCGTGATAAAGGTCGTTTCCTTCACGGGTTCTTTCTCCAACACCGGCAAAAACTGAAATACCACCGTGCTGCATAGCAATGTTATGAACCATTTCCATCATGATAACGGTTTTGCCGACTCCTGCACCACCAAACATTCCCATTTTACCACCCCTTGGGAAAGGTACAAGCAAGTCAATAACCTTTACACCTGTCTCGAGAACTCGAACTGTTGTATCCTGCTCTGTAAATTTTGGTGCCGCACGATGAATAGGCGCTGTTTTTTCCATACTTACCGGGCCCAAACCATCAACAGGTTTTCCCACAACGTTTAAAACACGTCCCAAGCCGGCTGCGCCCACAGGCATCATTATTGGCTTGCCGGTATCCTTTACATCCTGACCCCTCATCAAACCATCTGTTACATCCATAGCAATAGCACGAATGACATTGTCACCCAAGTGCTGAGCAACCTCAATAACCAGATTGTCAGGCTCATCATTAATAGTGGAATTTGTGATTAAAAGTGCGGTAAGGATTGTAGGCAGTTTACCCTGCTCAAATTCCACATCGACAACAGGTCCCAAAACCTGCGTAATTTTACCTATATTTTCACCCATCTATGACCTCCTATACGCTAAATGCAGTATTTTAATTTCTTATCCTTTAAGAGCCTCGGCACCACCGACTATATCCATCAATTCCGCTGTGATTGCTGACTGCCGGGCTTTATTATATGCCAGAGTTAAGCTATTTACCATATCATCGCATGCTGTTGTTGCGTTATCCATGGCAGCCATACGCGCAGCATGCTCACTGGTTGATGTTTCAAGTAATGCACTAAAAAGTTGTACATAAACTTGCCTTGGCAGCAAATCACCAAGCAGTTCATTAGGTGATGGCTCACAAATATGTTCGGCCTGATATGGTTTATCAGTATCAATTTCCTCTTCTTCAGCAGTTTCAATGGGTGGGATAGGAAGTATCTGTTTAATCGTTGCAATCTGCCTTGCCAAGCTTACAAATTCAGAATAAACAACATAAACCTCATCATATATTCCATCCAGAAATCCATCAACCAGTTTCTGACCGGCGGTCGATGCAACATTGAAACCAAATTTGGCGCCTACAATGCCTAAATGCTCTGAATCAATCTGCATCTTATTTTTTCGGCACCAGTCCCGCCCTTTTTTCCCAAAATTAGTGAAGGAAATATCAACTTCCTGCTCTGAACGTTCCTTCACAAAGTTATTGGCAGCCGTGATAAGATTTACATTAAAACCACCGCAGAGACCTCTGTCAGAAGTACATAATAAAACATTAATCTTTTTTACTTCCTCACGCGGTACCAGCAAAGGACTCGCCCCTTCTCCTGCTTTTTCTGCAAGGCTCCCCAAGACTTCAGCAAACTTGCCTGCATATGGCCGAAAACCATCCAAATTCTGCTGAGCACCACGCAACTTGGAGGTTGCTACCATACCCATGGCCTTTGTAATCTGCTTTGTCTTTTTTACTGCACCAATTTTAATTAAGACATCTTTTAGCGTTGCCATATTATATCCTTATAAGCATTCTTCTTAGCCTAATTACAATATCAGCTTCGATCTCAGTATAATGTAACTTACCAGAAAAAAATCGGCTTTATTTAATTGTGTCCTTGAACTCTGCGTCGTAAGCTGTCAAGGCATCCTGCATTTGTTTGTCCAGTGACTCTGATATCTCTTGTTTTTCATCCAGCTCACTGAATATCTGCGGATATCTGTCCTCTATAAAACCGTAAAGTCCTGCCTCATATTTTGCCAGTACATTAACAGGATATTTATCAAGAAATCCCTTTGCGCCTGCAAAAAGTAATATTACCTGTTTCTCCAGCGACAGCGGCTTAAACTGAGGCTGTTTCAAAATCTCAACAAGTCTCGCACCTCTTGTAAGCTGTGCCTGAGTTGCCTTATCCAGGTCACTTCCAAAGGCGGCAAATGCTTCAAGCTCACGATACTGAGCCAGATCAAGGCGCAGAGTACCGGCAACCTGCTTCATTGCTTTAACCTGTGCTGATCCACCAACTCTTGAAACTGACAAACCAACATTAATAGCCGGCCTGACACCAGAGAAAAACAGAGCGGGCTCAAGATAAATCTGACCGTCTGTAATGGAAATAACATTTGTTGGAATGAATGCAGAAACGTCACCGGCCTGAGTCTCAATTATGGGAAGGGCTGTCATAGAACCAGCACCAAGCTCATCATTCAGCTTTGCCGATCTTTCAAGAAGTCGGGAGTGATTGTAGAAAATATCGCCGGGAAATGCTTCACGGCCCGGAGGACGTCTTAAAAGAAGTGAAACCTGACGGTAAGCTACAGCCTGTTTTGAAAGGTCATCATATACGATCAAAGAATGCTGCCCTTTATCACGGAAGTACTCAGCCATAGCACATCCCGAATATGGAGAGACAAACTGCAGTGTTGCCGGGTCACTCGCACAGGCGGATACTACTGTTGTATATTCCATAGCGCCGTGTTTCTCTAAAATATCAACGACCTGAGCAACCGTAGATTTTTTCTGGCCGGTAGCAACATAAATACAGTAAACATCCTTGCCTTTCTGATTTATAATTGCATCAACTCCTATGGCTGTTTTCCCGATCTGGCGGTCACCAATGATCAGCTCACGTTGCCCCTTGCCCACTGGTGTCATTGCATCAATTGCTTTAAGACCTGTGTACATTGGCTCATGCACACTCTTTCTTGCAATAACGCCCGGTGCAACCATTTCAACTCTTCTGAACTCTTTAGCATCAATGGGTCCTTTTCCGTCAATTGGCGAGCCAACAGCATCAACAACACGCCCAAGAACTGCCTCACCAACCGGAACCTCAGCAATACGACCTGTCCTCTTAACCATATCACCTTCTTTAATGTGAATATCTTCGCCCATAATAGCAATACCCACATTGTCTTCTTCAAGGTTCAGGACAAGGCCCAATATGCCTCCGGGAAATTCAACCAACTCCAAGGCCATAGCCTTCTCAAGGCCATAAACCCTGGCAATTCCATCACCAACCGACAAAACAACTCCGGTTTCACTTAACTCCACCTTCTTGTCGTAATCCGTAATCTGTTCTTTAATTATTTGACTTATTTCTTCAGCTCTTAATTCCATTATACACTCTCACCCCTTTTTGTAGATTCTCTCATGTTGAGTAATTGTGTTCTGATACTTCCATCTAATACAAGATCTCCTATCCTGGATATTACTCCACCAATAAGTGCTGGATCTTGTTCAACCTCCAGGATAACGTCCTTACCGGTCATTTTTGACATGGTTGAACGAATTTTATCTATTGTTTCAGATGAAAGTTCAGTGGCCGAAACCAAGCTTGCCCTAGCAATGCCTTTCAATTCGTCCGCGAGTTTTTTATAAAACTCATTAATATTACTTAAAAACCCAATTCGCCCTTTATCAAATACCAAAAGCAGGAAAGCTTTCATCGTATCAGAAAGAGATAACTTATCAATTATTGCATGCAATACCTTTCTGCGACCTGCTGCATCGTAAAGTGGGTTTATAATTGCTTGGTCAAGCTCCTTTACCCCTGTCACCAAACCTGCGATATTGTCAAGCTCTTCCCGGTATGATTCAGCCTGACCATCGTCTTTGCCAATAAGCAGAAGTGCCTTGGCATAACATCGTGCTACAGCTAAATTTTTCACTATGCCACCACCTTCTTTAAGTATTCATCTACCAAACGATCATGATCTTCGATTGTAATTTCATTTTTTATGATCTCTTCAGCCTTCACAATGGCTTTCCCAAGCACTTCCTCCTGAAGCCTTAATTTCGCCTGATTGATTTCATAATCAATATTTCGGAGAGCCTGTTCTTTTAATTTATCAGCTACGGATTCTGCTTCTTTTAGTATTCTTTCCTTGGCCTCATTCCCCTGTCGTATGTAATCATCGACAATTTTCTTACCTTCTTGATCTAACTGTGCCAGTTTTGCCGTGTATTCCTCAAGCTTTTGCCTGGCATCCTTTTTCTTAGTTTCAAGCTCGCTTAACTGATCTTTTATTCCCTTAATACGAGCGCCAAAAAATTGAGCTATCGGCTTACGTAAAAGGAAAAACAAGCCAAGAAATAAAACAGAAAAATTCATAACCCGATATGTATCTGTAGCCACCCATCCTTTTGTCCCGCTCTCTCCTCCAGATGAACCCAAAGCTGCTCCAACAAAGAAAAACAGAAGCGCAGTAACCATAATAAATAAAATAATTGAATTACGCTTCATGCTGCTGCTAATTCCAGGAATCTTCATTAAAAAGCCCTCCCCAAAATTTTATGACTAATAGAGATTGCAATATCATCAAGCTCTTTTTGCAGCGTTACTCTGACACCTTCCGCTTCCTTTGCGACTTTCTCGCGCACCTCGGCAAGATCCGCCTGAGCCTTTTGATTTATTTTTTCGATTATCGTTTTTTCTTCATCAGTAGCTACCTGTATTAAGGCGTCTTTTTCTCCCATGCCCTTAGCCCTTGCCTCTTTTAAGCCTGAAATAAAAGCATCATCTTTTCCCTTAATATCGATGTTAGAGGCATCAATACTCTGCTCAAGGCCGGTAATTTTTTCTTTTCTCTGAATTAGTATTTTTCTGATTGGTTTGTATAAAACAACATTAAGTGCCCATATCAAAAACAGGAAATTTATGATTTGTATAATTAACGAACCATCTAAGCTTATCATTGAACTTCCTCCGCTACCGATTTCTGAATAATTTATTTATTAAAAACATATCTTCTAAAAATACTCTTTCAAAAGTTTAACTCCGCAGATCTATATATTAACTATAATAAATTGTCAAAGGTTTTTTTAATCTTTGCTGTCTTTTTACCTCTTATTCAACCATAAACCTTCTCATGCTTACATTAATTAAAAGGCCTATACATATCATAACGGTAATAAGCGATGAACCCCCATAGCTAATAAACGGTAATGTAACTCCTACGACCGGCATCAGTCCCATTACCATGCCGATATTAATAATTACCTGCCAGAATATCATTGCTGTGATACCGACTGAAAGTATGGTGCCGAATGGTTCTCGACATCTATAAGCAACATTCAATCCCTTTAAAATAAGTATCAGAAAAATAATAAGTATCATTACGGAACCTATTAACCCCCACTCTTCTGCCAAAACTGAAAATATGAAATCCGTGTGCTGTTCAGGAAGAAATGAAAGCGCATTTTGCGTGCCTTTCAAAAACCCCTTGCCGGATATCATGCCAGAGCCTATAGCAATTTTCGATTGTATAATATGATAACCGGTCCCAAGAGGATCCCTGTCCGGATCCAAAAATGTCAATATCCTCGCTTTCTGATATTCTCTCAAAAAAAACCAGACTAAAGGGATGCTTATTACACCCGCAACGATTAAGTATAAAAAGGAACGCCTCTCAATTTTTACAAAAACCGTCATAGAGCCGGCAATTAAAACAATCATTATGGCTGTTCCCAAATCCGGTTGTTTTACTATTAGAACAAAAGGAATTATTATCAGTAAAAAAGGATTAATAAGTTCGCGTAAAGTTAAGCCTGTTGTATTTGCATGTTTTGAATAATATCTGGCCAAGATTATTATTACAGCGATCTTTACCAGCTCAGATGGTTGAATTGAAAAAAATCCAAACTTCAGCCAGCGCATAGCACCTTTAGAGCCTTCGCCGAATATTAACACACCGACAAGAAGAGAAATGCATAAAATATAAACTATGTGTCCCCATCGATCAAAAGTTTTGTAATTGAACAAAAAAGAAATAACTAAAAAAATTAATCCAACAAAATACCATACGATCTGCTTATAATATTCCATCTGAGGCACCTGTGCTCCAGCCGTTACTGAACTATATAAAGTAATAAGCCCAAAAAAGCCCAGGATAAGAACTAAACTCAATAAGCCCCAGTCGAAGTTTTGTACAAGACGGCGGTCAAACATATTAATTTCCCAAATTACTTGTTTTATCGTAACTACTCAGGTTGATTAGGCTGAAGCTCCATTCCACCTTCAGCCTTCCACCTTCAGCCTTCAGCCTTTTTTATCTTTTAACAAATAGGTTGTTATAAGCTCCCTCGCAAGTGGAGCGGCAGCACTGGAACCATGTTCGCCATGTTCAACAATAACAACTACAGCTATTTGGGGGTCCTTTGATGGAGCATAGGCCGCAAACCATGCATGTGGTTTTAAGTGATCCGGTTTATTTGCTTTATCGATAGAAGCATTATCATTACTGCCGGTCCTGCTTACAAGTTGAGCTGTCCCGGTTTTCCCGCTGATATCAACATCATCAACATGTGCAATCCATGCGGTTCCTTTTCTTTTGTTAACTGCCTCCCAAAGCCCTTTCCTCACAATCTCTAACGTCCGTTGACTGGCAGGCAATTTTCCTGTAACCTTACTTTTGTTTTCATTAACGAGTTCACCTTCTGCTGTCTCTATCTTTTTAAGAATCAATGGCTTATACCTTATTCCTCCATTCGCTATTTCAGAAATCAAAGTCATCATCTGCAAAGGGGTTGCAAGATTATAGCTCTGCCCTATAGCAACGGAAAGGGTTTCACCTAACTGCCATCTAATGCCTGTACGAGCCTTTTTCCAGGCAGCGGTTGGTATCAAACCCTTTGCTTCATGATCAAGGTCAATACCTGTTGCTGATCCCAGGCCGCAAGCTCTGGCATACCATGCCAGTCTATCAACACCCAGTTTTTGACCGACATGATAAAAAAAAACGTCACAGGATTCAGCTAATGCCTTCACAACATCAACTTTATCGTGTCCTCTTTTTTTCCAGCATCTAAAAACCCGATTCCCGCACTTGTAATGTCCTGGGCAATAAAATGATGTATTTGCATCAATTATTCCTTCCTCAAGACATGCTATTGCCGTAACTATTTTATATACGGAAGCTGGGGGATACTCAGCATTGACTGCCTTGTTTTCCATTGGCCTGAATGGATTAGAAACAAGAGAATCCCATTGTTCATGTGACATACCGTCAACAAATGCATTCTGATCAAATGCAGGGCTGCTGGCCATAGCCAGTATCTGTCCTGTAGCCGGCTCCATAGCTATTATTGCGCCGGCCAAACCTTCCAAAAGTTCTTCAGCCTTTTTCTGGACTAAGTAATCAATTGAAAGATAAATATTATGGCCCGGAAAAGCTTCAACGGTTTTCAAAACTCTAACAACCTGCCCTGCCGCATTCACCTCAACCTGCCGCCCTCCACGCTTACCTCTCAATAGACCCTCATAAGTTTTTTCCACACCAAACTTTCCAATATAATCACCTGCTCTATAAGCAGAATATTTTCCCGATTTAAGCTCACCGGAACTAATCTCACCTAAATAACCTATTAGATGAGCCGCACTTTGCTTATAAATATAGTGTCTTCTTGGTTTAACGCTGACAACAATACCAGGAAGATCATATTTGTGAACCTCTATGGCAGCCAAAGCATCTCGCCCTATATCCTGTTTTAATAAGATAGGGGTATAGAATGATATTCTCTTGTTACGGCTGATTTTTGACATAAGCTCCGTTACCGGAACATCTATATATTGAGAAAGCATTTCAATTGTATTTTCAACAGGTTTGGCATCTTTCAAAATTATATTCAAATCAAATGACGGCCTGTTATCAACCAGCAACTTTCCATTGCGATCAAAAATTAATCCTCTTGAAGGGTCTATATTTTGCAATCGTATACAATTGTTTTCTGAAAGTCGTCTAAGCTCACTCCCTTCAATCACCTGAAGATAAAAGACGCGGGCAATAAGTACTAAAAAAGCCGTTAAGACTAAAAAGACAACCCCGGTCAAACGTCTTTTATACCAGTCACTATCCGTACTCTGTAAATATTTGCTCAAAGTTCCTCTTTTAGTAACTACTCACGTAGTCAGGCTGAAGCTGTTTAGACTGAAGGCTGAAGGGGTCAGAAGAGCACGATTGCCGTACTTTGGCGGAAATATCTGATTCTTGCATCAAACATGGCTTTTAATGCGTTTTTTCCTAACAGTCTTCAGCCTTCAGCCTATCCACCTGAGTAGTTACCACTATTTTTTATATAATTGGCAGAATTCCTTCAATCATCAATCATCAATCAACAATCCCTCAATCCCTCAATCCC
>JAUWQK010000093.1 GCA_030611115.1 Deltaproteobacteria bacterium | reverse complement strand
AGCTTCTCGGACCTTGGGAGGCGGGTAAGTACCGAGGCTACTGATGCGGCGTAATTCAAATTGGGGTCCTGGTGCAGGTCTTCCAGTGTCAACGTGGTTCGTGATTCGCTTCCTATGGCATATGCTGTAAGGTCTTTCTGTAGTTTATAATTTGTGTTGTGAGAAACATAGCAGATGCGGCACCTGTCTATAATCGGCGCTTCTTCCTTTTCAGAGAGAAATTTATGGAATTCCGAGTTGTTGCTGGTGGCAACGATCAGAGTATCTATGGGCCATTTATATCCATCTATTTCAATTACACGGTTTTGGATGACCCCCAGGTAAACCTGAACCAGGTCTTTTTTGTTTTTGTATATTTCATCGGAAAAATGGATGCCCCCACCGGCAACACGGGCCAGGGCGCCCCGTCTTAAGTCAAAACGGTACGGGTTGTTGGTATCTGCAATATGAAGCAGCCTCTGGATGGACTCTTCTCCCAGCAAATCGACTGCAGAAGAAGTGATTTTGTCTTTTGCAGGGTATTTTCCAGTTACGGTTCCCAGGCTTTCAGTCAAAGGCACGGGAATGATCTCGATGAATTTTAGCATTTCATCAATTTTGCCATCTGCAAAATTTTTGATATCGTTCCAGATATAGCCGCTGCAAGCGCCCATGGGCCGGTAATCATCGTAGAGCTTTTCAACTTTTTTATCCGAAAAGCCTAACTGTTTTGCGAGAAATGTCTTATTTTCATCAGGAGCTTCAAAGAGGTTCATAGCCAGAATCACAGGGTCTTCGTATGTCTGGGATTCAATGGTAGTAATTCTTCCATAATTGCCAAGCTTGTCCATATTGAGAAATTTAAAAGTGTATCTGCGATTTTTATCTTCCGTCAGAAAATTTCGGTATTTGGCACTTAGAAATTCAACTAAAAATGTTTTACCATTTCCCGGTTCACCTACAAATACGAAAGCCATTTCTCCGGAAGACCCGCCTTCGGAAGCGTCCTTTACATAGGAGACAAAACTGTTGATTTCATCATACATCCCTATGATATGTTTTTTTCCGGTACGGAAAATGCTGAAATCGTATGTTGTTTTGCCATTTACTACTACCTTCGCAATTTCGCTTTCCAAAATCATCCTGGTAACACTTTGAAAGGCGTTTTCAAAACTTCGTTTGCCTTCTTTAACAGCAGCCAGATGATATTTAAGCGTATTATTTTTTGATTTAGCCATTTTTCCTCCTATTGATGCTGTCAACTTTTTTCGTCTTTGTTTATCCGCTGTACAAGGCCGGTCCCTTTTCCTATCTCCTTGTTTTTAAAAACAGGAAATTTAATGCATTATTATCTAAACAGATAATTACATCGTATTGGCAGTTTCTGAATTTATATTTATAAAGTTCATACAAAGGCCTTATGTATGTTGAGTTATAAATTCTTTTTGAATCCATATCTTCGGTATGGGTTTTTATTATTGGGTCGTCTTTTTTAAGTGCAGAATCAATTGCTTTATAGATATCGTCAATTCGTGGAAGAGCGTGATTGTAAGAATGAAGGACAAGAACCTTTTTTACCTGGCTATTCTCTGCATATAAAAATATGGGGCATGCAGTTAGCAGGCAGGTTGCCAGAACTGTGATTCCAAGGCATCTGAAAGCATTATTTGAACACAGCAGCATATTACCTCCATACAAACTGGATCAATTTATTTATTTCAGGCTATTTTTCAGATGGTTCCTTATACCATTTTCTGTTGGAAAAGTATATCCTTAAAAGATAAAAATAACAATTAGTAACTATTTGATTGCTGCAACAAGCATGCCAGTTCACGCGGATATGATTAGACGGAAACAGGATATATTTGTTTTAACAATAAGATATGGGCTGATATTAATTTTTGAAGAGATCTTTGAGTGTGCAGGCCAAAATAGTATGGAAGTTATGGCAGAACTTTCTGACAAAATTTTGACAGGATGAACAGGATTTTATATTTTTACCAGTCTTCATATGAGACTGAGAAGGCACCATCCAGCCCTAAGGCCGAAAAAGATAAGCAGGCTTTCAATCCTTGCTATTTGAAGGTAAGCTTTTGACACTATTAATCCAATTGGTTATCTTGAAGAGATTTGGCATTTTTTACCTTTCTTCCCAGCCGTCGCAGCTTAGCAGATGCTATGGCGGGCAAGCAGGAAAGGCAAAAAATATCCTGAGCATCCTGTCTGATTTATAGTCTTTTATTAATGCCTGAAACGGTATAACTTTTACTTTTTACACTTTCCGATACGCTGGCCGGTCATTGTCATTTTCATTTGTCCTTGTCCCGGCATGTCCATCATAACGACTCCATCGAACCGGTCACCTTTATAAGTGATTTTGCCGCTGCTCTTCACTTCGCCTTGCTTAGAGTCGCAAACCATTTCCCAGGATACTGTGTTGCCTTTTGTTTTGATGTTTTTCATACGACATTCCTGGCCAGGCTCCGACTGGTTGGGCACAGGATTTTGGTTAGTCATGCATTGTTTATACGTAATCGGAGGCATTGGAACCGGCATTCCCGGTATTTCCATCTTTGAAGTAATCTCCCACAGACCTTCATTGAAAAGGGAACCTGCAAATGAAACAGAAACAAAAATAAAGAGCATCCCTAATATAAGACAAAATTTTTTACACATTTAATTTCTCCTCTCTCTTTTTAGTAATTATGATGAATTCTTAAAAAATCTTTAAATAAGCGCTGGATGGCTAAGTAAAAAATATTGTAAATTCGAGATAGCACTATTTGAATATCGAATATCGAACAAGGAATTTCGAATGATGAAGTATGGAATTGCTTTGCTCTGCCCTTTATATTATTGAAAAAATAGAATACCTTACTTCGACATTCATTATTCCTTGTTCGATATTCTGCGGTTCAAAACAAACTCGTAAGCTTGATTTTTATTAAAGAGCTATAATATCAGCTTCTTAACCGCATCCCAAACCTCGTCCTTTCCCTGCCGTGATTTTGCTGAAAATAAAATAAGATTATCTTTATCTGCCGAAAGAGTGTTTGCGATTTCTTTTAATTGCTTTTGCTGCCTTGTTTTTGAAAGTTTATCGGATTTGGTCAATACAGGTAAAGATGGAATGTCGTAGTGATTGAGCCAGTCGAGCATGTTCATCTCTTCTTGCTTGGGGATACGCCGGATATCCATAATCAGCACTACACCTTTAAGCGTCTTTCTCGTTGTAATATATGTTTCAATCATAGGTCCCCAGTTTTTTTTAACAGACCCCGGAACATTTGCATATCCATATCCTGGAATATCTACAAAAGAAAACTCATCGTTTATGTTAAAAAAGTTGATAAGCTGGGTTCGACCGGGCGTAGAACTGGTTTTTACAAGACGTTTTCTGTTTACGAGAGTATTGATAAGGGAAGATTTGCCGACATTGGAACGCCCGGCAAAAGCGATCTCCGGCAAAACAGCCGGAGGATACTGGGATGGCTTAACAGCGCTTGTAACAAATTCAGCAGATTTGATTATCAAGATATTTCTCCAACCTGTCCATTCCTTCGGTGATGTTCTCCATTGAGTTTGCATAGGAAAACCTGAGGTACCCTTCGCCGTTTTTTCCAAAATCGATCCCGGGTGTTACACCCACATGAGCCTTTTTAAGTATATCAAAGGCAAGTTTATAAGAATCGTCGGATACATGCCGGGCATTTGCAAAGACATAAAACGCTCCGGTGGGTTCAACGGTAATCCCGAGACCCATCCCCTTTAACCGCCTAATCATATATTCTCTTCGTTCATTATATGTCTTCCTCATTCTTTCGATATCATCTCCTGCTTCTTTAAGAGCAGCAATTCCCGCTTTTTGAACCATGGAATTTGCAGAGATAAAAAAGTTTTGATGAAGCTTTTGCATGGGGCGAATAAACGCTTTTGGGGCAATAAGATATCCCAGCCGCAGGCCTGTCATTGCATACAGTTTGGAAAAGCCGTTTAGCACGAAAGCATTATCCGTATATTCTAAAATTGAATGCTCAACTCCTTCATAAACCAGGCCATGATAGATTTCATCTGAAATGATGTAAGGTGAAAAACCAGCTATCGCCTTCATCCGGCTTTCAGATAAAAGGTTTCCCGTTGGATTAGAGGGTGAGTTTATTAAAATAGCCTTTGTTTTGTTCGTGATCTTTTTACTGATTTCTTCAGGTCTGTATTGAAAACCCTCTTCCTGGTAAACTTCAACTGTAACAACTTCCCCTTCTAAAAAACGGATAAAGTTAGGATAGCAGGCATAATGGGGATCTGAAATAATAACCTGATCACCTTTTTCAACCAGTACGGAGAATAAAAGGAACATGGCAGGAGAAGTGCCGGACGTTATAATAATCTGATCCGGGTCAACAGAGACCTTGTAGGTGGATAAATAGTACTCACAAATTGCATTTCTGAGTTCAAGAAGGCCCAGGCTGTGAGTGTAGTGGGTATGACCTTCATCAAGCGCCTTGCAGGCAGCGTCTTTAATGCACTGCGGAGTATCAAAATCAGGTTCGCCCACTTCCAGGTGAATTATATGCGTCCCTGATTTTTCCATCTCATGGGCTTTTTCAAGGACATCCATGACAATAAATGATGTAATTTTGTCTATTCGTTTTGCAATCAATTTTCTATCCTTTTTTATTGGCAATCACAAAAAACACGAAAGAGTGAAAGCACGAAAAAATTATACAACCTTATTAAGCGGATATTCAATAATACCTTCAACACCGTTTTTAAGAAGCTGTGGTATAAGGTCCCTTACACCACTTGAATCAACCATTATCTCAACGGAAAACCAGTCTGTCTGGTATAGATGGGCTACGGTTGGTGCATTTAAGCTCGGCAGCATGGCAACAACCTTTTCCATTTGCTTTTCCGGAACATTCATTTTCAAACCTACAAGTTTTTCTCCAAGAAGGGCGCCTTTAAGCAAAAGGGCAATCTGCTCAACCTTTTCTCTTTTATCCGGAACCTTCCACGCCTCGTGGTTGACAATAAGCTGGGTATTTGTCTGCATCAACTCATGTATAATACGCAGGCCGTGAGCCTTTATGGTGCTTCCGGTCTCTGTAACCTCTACAATGGCATCAGCAAGTCCTGATACAACTTTTGCTTCGGTAGCTCCCCAGGAAAATTCAATATTTACATTAATATGTTTCTTCGAAAAATAATTTTTTGTAAATTCAACAAGTTCTGTTGCTATTTTTTTTCCCTTAAGATCTTCTATTTTCTTGATCTTTGAATCGTATGGAACGGCAAGAACCCATCTGGCAGGTCTTGCGCTTACCTTGGAATAAATAAGGTCTTCCACTACATGTACATCAGAACTGTTTTCGGCTATCCAGTCCTTGCCTGTAAGCCCGGCGTCAAGTGTGCCGTTTTCAACATAGCGGGACATCTCCTGTGCCCTGCAGATCGCACATTCTATTGTATCATCATTTATTTCAGGGAAATAACTTCGTCCATTGACATTAATTTTCCATCCGCAACGTTTGAATAGTGCAATGGTCGCATTTTGAAGACTTCCTTTAGGAAGCCCGAGTTTTAACTTGCCTTTCATTTATTATATACCTCCTTCGGGTCAAAGACCCGGTTTTCAGTTACTTCTACAGCTCCATCTTTAAATTTCTTATAAAAACAACTTCTATATCCTTTGTGGCAGGCAGCACCGCCGATCTGTTCTACCTTAAAAATGACCGTGTCATTATCACAATCAATCCTGATTTCTCTGATAATCTGCATATTCCCGGAAGTTTCACCCTTTATCCACAATGTTTGCCGACTTCGACTGAAATAAGTTGCTTTTCCTGTAGAAAGAGTAGCTTCCCAAGCTTCTTTATTTATATATGCAAGCATCAATACTTCACCTGTTTCATAGTCCTGGACAATTGCAGGTATCAGTCCACCGGTTTTTTTAAAATCAATTTTTATCATAAAAAATAATTCCTTGACCGTTCACCGGTTCCCCGCCTGGCGGGATCTTCGACACGATTCAACGTTCAAGGTTAAGGACAAGAAAGGCAATGCATTGAATACTCAAAATTTTCGTCGAACATGGTCATTTTTTAAATAATTGCCAATTATCTCTGAATTTTGGATTAGGCCTGACGGAAATGGTGCTTTTCTTAAAAATATACGTTCCAAATGCAGACCAAAAACGAAAAAGAAAACGGAACCTTGAACCTCTGAACCTTTGAACCCGTGAACGCCTAC
>JAUWQK010000086.1 GCA_030611115.1 Deltaproteobacteria bacterium | reverse complement strand
GGGATTTAACGGTTTGGCAAAAATCCCATGAAAAACAAGTTAATTTCCTCTATCACTTTGTCCCTTTGTCCCTCTGTCCCTATCCCCTTCAGCGCATAGCGCTGTTGTAGGGATGATGAAAGCGGAATGATGAATAACAAGCCGAGAAATATTAGAGAAAGGATGAAAGCGTTTGCGTTGAAGGATTATATTCGGAGCTGTTCGGATGCCTGACTAATCGGTTTGCCTGCTGGACATGCTTAGGGACGGCGGCACGATTGAGGGGGGATCATATGCCATTATCAATGTTGGATCGACAAATGAATAGGGTGCGGCTCTTTTGCGACATCGCCTGACAACAATTTCCGTAGTCATAATATTCCTCATTTCCCGCCAGAGTTACTTGATTACTCTGAGATGGCCTCCTTTGGAAGAAGATTGCGGAAGTTTTGTAGGCGGAACTTCACCGTCAGCATAAAGTGTCTGATGATTCCGTTTGTATTCACAGGCTTCATGGAAGTCCCAATATTCATCAAAATCGTTGCTGCTTCTTAGCGCACGCAGGCGCAGCACGGCTTCGGCACTGGCAAGTCTCCATTTAGCACCGGTTATATCCATACGATCCTTAACAAGATGACGGCATGCCCCCTCAATGACCCCTGTGGCAATGGGAAATCCCAGATCAAGATGACGATCGTATTTAAGGTAAGGCGCTTTGTTTTTAAGATAAGTTGCGCAAGTCTCCACGGGTTCACGTTGCTTGTCAGTGAATTTTTTGCGTGTGGCACTTCTACGCATCCCGCCTGCCATCAACCCGGCTTTGCCTTCAAGTATTTTAAGTAGCCGATACTGAACCCATTTTTCAAGTTCCGGGCCGGATTTGGGATGAAATGCCCTGCCGGCTTTCCATAGGTATTCAATGACATGAATAATATCGACAATAATTGTGAGATCTACCCCTTGTTTTTTGGCCATACGCCCCAGAATTCGCAACTGTTGATTCTCACCGTCCACCAGAGCAACCCAATTCTTTTCCTGTCCGGGGTCACGATGGGATGCCTCTGAAAAAGCAGATTCTATGACCTCTTTGGCTGATTTTTCAAGGCTTGCCCAAACACGCTTTTGTTCCGGACGTGGGCTTTTTTCTTTATGGGGCTTGCTGCGGTTATCCGAAACTATATCTTGAGGAGTGCGCTGAAAAGTATCTATCGTATAAACAGCTGCCACGGTTGCCATGCGCTTGGCGTTTTTCTTTTCTCCTTTGGACAGGCGGGCTTCCATCCTGGGCTTGCGCTTTTGGGCAGCTTCGCGAGTTTGTTCCCTGAGATCCTGCTCATGCATCACCACCCCTTTGCCATCGGCGGTAATCACCAGAATCGGTACACTGGTTGCTTCATCTGCCGGGTTGTATTGCCGTGTATCATAAAATGCATCAAAGTCCCTAGCTGCTCGCTGTGCCAGTTCTTCTACCTGGCGTTTGGGAATATGGCCGCCCGTGGTTTTGTCGATAGTCTCTAATGTCTCGTCAAAAGAGTTCTTTGCCGCATTCTCACCCACACGGCGGCGAAGCTCAAGGGAATAACGCTCAGGAGGAATATTAAGTTCCGCATCCAATGGATGCAGGCTTGCCACACCCTCGTTCCCATACCCAGCACGGTTTGATGATACTGTGCCAAACACGGTTTCGATTTTCCGCTCATGAGACCTCACCTTGGGCCGATTGATTCCATCAGAACCACATACTGCCTGCTCACAAAGGCTGGGGCTAAGCTTGTTCAGATGTTCCTGAAGCAGGATGCGCATCAGTTCCCGTCCTCGTTTTTCAAGTTCTTGTTCCAGACCGCTGAGTTTCATTGAATGGCACTCCTCAGAATCGAGAAAATTAACAATACCATCATAGTATTCCCGTCCTTGATCATTGGGACGCTCCACAAAAGAAAGGGCCAGCGCTGCGTTCATACTCATTTATTGCCCTCCCTAAGCTGGTGAACAGCATCTTTGACCAGCGGATATACCAGTATGGTTTTTACCCGGGCTCCATTGAGTTTGTTGGCTCTGTCCATTCGCCCACGGCCGGTGGTCTCTCCTAACTCTATCCAATTGGATGCCCGATAACATCCACCGTGAAATTGCTGTCGGTCTATCAGTGTCTCTACCAGTAGTGGTTTAAGACCATATTGCCGTTCCCAATCGCCTCTCAGCTCCCGAAGGGTACAGGAAAGCATCTTGCTCGCTAAATTTTGGATACGTGCCAGTATCAAAAAACGGCTGTTGTTCACCACCTGTTGTAAAGCGACTTTGCGCCTTTCATCCGTCCAGCCGATCCATTCATCCCGGGCACGCATCCGCCAGGCAGGGCTTGAAAACTGGATACAACCCACCACTTCTCGCAGGGGCCGGTTTACATAGACCAGATACTGTATTCTTGCCCCATAGGGCATCGCATATCCCAGATAGTGATAGCGACCCAAGAGTCCCTTGAACAGATCCCTCTGGTTTCGGTTGTGAACCCGCTGTACCTCAAGGGGAACAAACTCTTCCACGCTGCCATTGAGACTGCTGATGGGCTGCTTGCACGGATTTTTAGGAACAATTTTTTGGGAACCGGCCTGACCTTTTCGTTTTTTCTCTGGAAGCTTCAGCACTTTTTTGGCTTCCAAAAGCTCCAGAAAATCACTGCATTCCCGGGCTTTCAGGCGGTCATTGGGGCGTTTCCATTCCAGTAATTCGCATACTGTGTGCGCCAACTCTCGTCGGCTGATGCCGCCACATGTGCCAACTATTTCCTGGATCAATAATATCTCTTCGCCGGTAAACTCTCGACCACAAAATATTTGTCGCTTTATGATTTGCATGTCATCTACCTCCCGCTATCCTTCCATAACGGAAATATGACTTGCTGTCCAGTAAAAAAACAATGCTACCGAAATCTGCCTCATCACGCAGCCTTGTGATGAGTATTTTTAAACAATCAGCCGAGATATCCCTCAGCAACTGGATTATCTTGCCAGAAAGTAGCGTAAAGCCAATGCTGATAATGCTGAACCCCCTCTATTTGCAGCTGTTTTAACTTGTTTCATAAGAGCCGCACCCTTATGATTTACTGGATAGCTGCAATGAAAGTTGGCTTTGTTTGTGCATTTTAAATAAAATCTTGTTTATCCTGTTATCCTGTCAGATTCTTTTTCAAAAGGCTAAATTGTTACCATTTTTCAATGGACTACTTTTTTTATGAGCCAAAATCAAGAAAATATTACATTTAAATCCTTGATTAATCAAATTCTCCACAGGGATTGTGGAATAGATTGTATTGGATTGTCCGGATCTGATACGGCATTTTTTGTATCAAGCTTGTATCTGGAACATAGAGCGCCTTTTATTGTGATAGTGCCTTCGCAAAAACAAGGCGAAATATTTATAAATGACCTGTCTTTTTTTATAAATGAATCCGAGCTGCATGTAATACACTTTCCTTCTTACAATATATTACCTTTCAAGAAACTATCTTACCACAATGAAACAGCAGCAAAAAGGATCAGCGCACTTTACCGGATTATTAATGATGAGGTGCCGTTAATTGTTGTTACTACCGTCAGCGCTCTTTTGCAAAAGCTTATCCCTAAACAGGAAATTTGCAACTATGCTGAACTTATTATGGTTGGCGAAGATATAGAACGTGATCATTTGATCGAAAAATTGATTTCCGGCGGGTATGTCAGGTCAGCGATTGTGGAGGAACATGGTGATTTTTGTATAAGAGGGGGTATTCTTGATATATTTTCTCCGCTTTATCCTGATCCGCTCAGGATAGAGCTATTTGGAGATACAGTAGATTCATTGAGGTTTTTTTCAGCAACAACTCAGAGAACTATAAAAATTATCAAGGAAGCAGTTATTCTTCCTGCCAGAGAAGTGATTTTGAGAAAAGAGTCCATAGTTCAGATAATCGGCAGGATCAGACAGCAGGCATCAGATCTGGATATGCCCGTAACCAAGGTTAGGGCTATCGTTGATATTATCAAGAAGGAGGGTTTTTTCTCGGGGATTGAGGGCTTAATTCCGCTGATTTATCCAAAACTTGATACTTTTTTTGATTATGTTCCCGATAATGCGAATTTTGTTCTGATAGAGCCAAAAAATCTTGAAAACATTGCTATCGAATCACAAGAGCAGGCAAAAATAAACTACCAGAATGCCTGCACGGAAAGAAGGCTCTGTGTTGAGCCGGATTCTCTTTACCTGAGATGGTTAGAGGTTAAAGAGATGCTTTTACAAAAGAAGCCCTTAGCATTAAAGATGCTTCCTGTATTAAGCGAGAGATGGGACAGGGAGATGACTTTTCCGCAGTATAATTTTTCAGTGATAAACAACACCTCTATCAACGAGCAGCTCAAGTGCCGTCGTGGGGATGAGAAACAGTATTTGCCTTTAGCTGACTGGATTAATGATAAGAAGCGTTTCGGCCATACCACAGTTATTGTTTGCAGCAACAGGGCACGTGCCGGCAAACTGGAATCCATTCTTTCGCCATATGGTATTCAGGCTAAGTTTGTTGATAGTTTCCACCATGTTAAACTCAGCACGAATTGTGTTTATATGTGCTATGGCGCTCTTTCTTCCGGTTTTGTCTTGCCCGACTTGTCTCTGGCCATTATCACGGAAGATGAAATATTTGGAAAGCAGCATAGAAAAGTAAAGCCAAAACAGCCGATACAAATTGAACAGCTTTTATTCGAAGATCTGAAAAAAGGAGACTTTATTGTTCACACAGAACACGGCATAGGCAGATATGATGGTTTGGTAAAGTTGAAGATAGACGGAGCAACAAATGATTTTCTTCTTATTTATTACAGGGATGATGATAAACTCTATCTTCCTGTAGAACGTATGAACATGGCGCAGAAATACGTTGGGGTTGATGGAATGCAGCCGGTTCTTGACAAAATGGGCGGGAAATCATGGGATCGAATTAAAAAGAGGGTTAAGAAATCAGTAGAGAAAATTGCAGGGGAACTTCTTAAACTCTATGCGGCGCGTAAATTTAATAAAGGCTATGCTTATAAACATATAGACAGCTATTCAAGAGATTTTGAGTCGGATTTTTCATATGAGGAGACAGTTGACCAGCTTAGAGCAATAGAGGACGTGCTGCATGATATGAAGCTTCCAAGCCCAATGGACAGACTGGTGTGTGGTGATGTGGGTTACGGCAAGACAGAGGTTGCGCTTCGCGCATCGTTTATGGCTGTAAATAATGGGAAACAGGTCGCTATACTGGTTCCAACTACAGTTCTTGCAGAGCAGCATTTCTTGACCTTTTCTGAACGAGTTAAGAATTATCCCTTTAATGTGGCATGTTTGAACAGGTTTAGATCTATAAAGGAACAGCGTGACATTATCAAAAATCTGAAGACAGGCAAAATAGATATTGTTATCGGAACGCACAGGCTCTTGCAGAGAGATGTAGATTTTAAAGATCTGGGCCTTTTTGTGATTGATGAAGAACAGCGCTTTGGTGTCAAGCAAAAGGAAATGTTGAAAAAAATAAGGACAACCGTTGATGTTTTAGCATTAACAGCAACTCCCATACCCAGGACCCTTCAAATGTCCCTGTTTGGGATACGTGACATAAGTATTATTGCAACCCCGCCCGAACATCGCCATTCCATTATAACCTATATTTCGGAGTTTGATGATGTGATTATTGCGGAAGCTATAAGAAAGGAGTTGAAAAGGGATGGTCAGATATTTTTTGTTCATAATAATATTCATAATATATGGTTAATTGCAGAGCATTTAAAAAAGCTGGTACCTGAGGTCAGGCTGGGTGTTGCACATGGTCGTTTAAGCGAAGATGAGCTGGAAAGAGAAATGTTTAAGTTCATGAAGAAAGAAACAGACATGCTGGTGTGTACAACTATAATTGAGTCTGGTCTTGATATTCCTTCTGCCAACTCAATACTCATCAACAGGGCTGACAGGTTTGGATTGGCCCAGATTTACCAGCTTCGCGGCCGTGTGGGAAGAGCTGATGAACAGGCATATGCATATCTGTTTATTCCGGAAGAAAGCGCATTGACTAAAGATGCCAGGAAACGTCTTAAAGTGTTGATGGAACATAGTGACCTTGGAGCAGGTTTTCAAATAGCAATGAGTGATTTGAAAATCAGGGGAGGGGGTACAATACTTGGCGCTTCACAGACAGGTCATATCGCAGCGGTCGGATATGACATGTTTCTCAAGCTGATGGAAAACTCTATGTCTGAGCTGAAAGGAGAGACGGTTGTAGAAAGCCTGGAACCGGAGATTAACATGACTCTCTCTGCGTTTATCCCTGAAAATTTTATCCCTGATATTGATCAGAGACTTTCGGTTTATAGAAAGCTGGCAAAGCTAACGGATTTAAAAGAATTATCCGATTTTAAGGAAGAATTGATCGATCGATTTGGGGTTTTGCCAAATGAGGCGGCCAATCTTATTTTAAAGATTAAGCTTAAAGTTTTATCCATAAAAGCTGGAGTAAAAAGGCTTGATCTGGCAGGACAGCATCTTTTCCTTTATTTTTCACCAGCTCACCAAAAAAATTCCTTTGGAATAGTTGACATGATAGTTTCAAGGCAAGATCGTTTTAAGATTACACCAGACCATGTTTTTAAGGCCAGGCTTTCAAAAGGCGGGATGAAAAGCCTTTTAGATCAGGCCAGAAACATCTTGAAAGAAATAGCTCAACATGTTAACGGCTGAGTAATGGTTCACGGTTCACGGTTCAATGT
>JAUWQK010000200.1 GCA_030611115.1 Deltaproteobacteria bacterium | reverse complement strand
AAAACTTCAAACTCTGCGTGCTCTGCGTCTTGAGCGACTTGTCGGGGCGTAGCTTGCAGAGCGAAGCCCGAAGCCCCGCTTAGCGGGACAAGCCGGGCGGTGAAAGAAATCCATATAAAATACGTCATCAAATTAACCAATTAGAGCACTAAGGCTTATCCCTAACTGTCTGCTACATCAATCTGATATTGAGTCTTCAACCGATCGGAAACTTCAGCAGTTAATCTAAGCACCTTTTTTGCTAAATCAAGACTTAAAGAACCTGTTCCGCAGCTTGGCGTTATCAGGGACTGGTTCAGTATTTTCGTCTTGCCGACCCCAAGAGCCTCAAGCTCCCTGGCTTTGTCTTCCCACTGGGCCACCAGGGAATCTGTTGTTTCTTTTTCAATATCCTCAGGATTGCCTGTAGGAACAATTCCCCATGCCAGGATTTTACCGGCTTCGATAAACTTTTTAATCAAATCCGGATATAAAATAAACTTGTCAAAAAAAGAATAGGCATCAAAGCTGACAATGTCCACAGGAGATTCAAGAACAACAGACCAGTCCGTGTTTGCGCAGACATGTACTCCCGCAAGCCCGCCTTCTGAATGTACGGCTTCAAATACCTCGCCAAAGCAATTTGAAATATCATCATGGGATATGCTTGTAAACCCGGATGATCCGAAACCGGCAAGTGCAGGCTCATCAAAAAAAATAATGACTGGGCTTTTAAATTTTGAAAGCTGCCTCACCTGCCACATGGCCTTAAGCGCCAGCAGTTTTATCGCTACATCTCTTAACTGATCGTTGTAAAAAATCGCCTTTTTATTTTGATCACACAGGGCTGTGGTAAATGTAAACGGGCCGGTTATCTGCCCTTTGACTGCAACAGGTGGTGTGGAAAGCGAATTTAAACAGTCCGTGAATACATGAAAACCTTTTGCAGTATCGTTTGTCAGAATAAATCTTGAGTCGTTGATATCCTTCTCCCCTTCAACCACAGCCATGTAATCTTCGTAAAACTCAAGAAGTTGATTGTCAAAATTTTTGTCGCTGGTATCTATGTACACTTTGTTTTTTTCAGTTTTAAGACCAGGCAAACCCGGCGCAAATTGTTCAATCATCCCTTCTTCCCTGTAAGCAGGAAGTTGAACCCACAGAGGAATTTCGGGCGTATGATTCATCACAAGTTCTATTGCCTCTTTATGATCGTTTATCGGAAGACTTCCGATCAGTAACGGAAGGCAGTTGGCCTGAAAAGTGTCCAGCATAGTTGGCGCTCCTTTTTTAGATAAATAACCAAGTTCTAAATGTAAAAACTTATTCCCTAATTGAGCGAAAGTCGAGGGTGCCCCAGATTCAAGGCGTCCAAGGGCGAAGCCGTAGTAATTTACTGCGAGCCCTTGGCAACGAAGAAGATGGGGTATCATCGGCTTTCCCGGCTTGTTGGGTCGTAGCTGAAAGCGAAGCCTAAAGGGTAAATAAAATGGAGTGGTTTTTTGCAATTTATATTTCACTGATGCAAGAGTTGTAAACAACCTGCATGTCGCTTAACAAAAACAATAAATTAACTTTTTTATATAAGTTCTCCATTTTGTTTACGCTCATTTAGGGTTATAATATCACGGGACTTATTGCTTTACAAGAAATATGGTTCCTTTAAACAGGGCAAACGCATTCAAATATAGCAGAAAAGATGGAAGAAAGACAACCATGGGTTCCATTAGGACGCTTCGCATAAGAAAACAAACCTTTGTCGTAGTAAAACAATGATCCCGTCATCGAGGAATCCTTGAAGCCTCATCTCCAACTAATTTGGAAGGCTAATACTTTTGTTAAAGTGTTAAACACGTTAACAGGATTCACGTATAGCAGCAAGAAAACCAATATTATTATGCCAAAGAAACTCCTTGCTTTCGTATCGCTATATTGATACGCTTCGTATATGAAAGAATTCGTCGCATACGAAGGAGAAACTTTAACCGTTGAATGGTTTTTTTAACGAAAAGGGAAAGAGTGAAGCACTGGATTTTTTCGAAACTCTTTCTAATGCTCAAAAATGAAAAACATTGATGCTCTTCAAAAGAATTGGTGATTCCGGCAAAATATCTGATATTACAAAATTCCGAAATGAAGGTGAAAAAATATTTGCCTTCAAACCACAGCCAGACCGGTTTCTATCATTCTTCTATGTAGGGAAAAAGATTGTAGTACGAATGGTTTCCGCAAAAAGGCTAAAAAGTTGCCAAAAAAAGAAAAGAACTTGGCTCTAAAAAGAATGAAAAATTACGACTCAAGAGTAACAAATGGAGATTATTATGAGAAATAAAATGAAGTCAACCTTTGATCGAGTTATAAGCGATCCTGAACAAAAGAAAAAGTTTGAAAAAGAATACATACAATTTCTTTTTTCTGAATTGTTGCTTGAAGCTATGGATGAAGAGCATATTAGCGTAAGGGCACTTTCCAAAAAATCTGGCGTCTCCACCTCTGTAATTCAAAATATGAGATCAATGAAGCCGACCAATATTACCATAAAAACAATGGCATCATTATTAAAACCATTGGGGTATCAGTTAGCAGCTACAAAAGGTAGAAAAACTGTAAAATTAACCGCTTAAAATAAATTTAATATGACCTAAATAAATGGAAGGAGGACGTATGGTTCGAGAGCACACACAAATAATCAAGATATGGCCTTCTATTGCACCGATCTTGTCACCACCACAAAATGATGAAGATCTGGATAAATTGATCGGACTTGCGGATTGCCTGATTGATCAGACACAAGGGAAGGAAAATCATCCGCTTATGGGACTTTTAGATATAGTTGGAACATTAATTTCCGAGTATGAACTAAGCAATATTCCAGAACCGGCAGGTACTCCGACCGGTTGTTTAAAATATTTTATGCAGGAATATGGATTAAAACAAAAAGATTTAACAGAACTCGGTAGTCCCGGAGTTATTTCTGAAATTTTGTCCGGAAAGCGAGAATTAAATAAAAGACAGATTAAGGCTCTAAGTAAGCGGTTTGGGTGTAGTCCTGCTGTTTTCATTTGAACCTGAACAGCGGAATAAACCTCTAAAATTGTACAATTATCTATTGCCAGATTATATAAGAACAAAATGTTTTTCATGGACTCTGATTCCGAATCCTTTCACCCTTTATTACTTGTCCGCTTTCCACTAACCCGGAATACATATTTCAGCCTGGAAAGCAGCCGGTAAAAGTCAAAGCAAAAAGCCCTTTCTGTTACTATGCGGTTAGGGAGCTGGGATTTACAATGACGTATTTAGCTCCGAAACTCAAGGTTGCG
>JAUWQK010000208.1 GCA_030611115.1 Deltaproteobacteria bacterium | reverse complement strand
CTAAAGAAGGGTTATTTAAGGGTGGCGCATCAACTCTTCACTGTCAACTTGTTCTTTTTAGAAACTTTAAGCTCGTCTGGATCAAGCAGATTGTTTCTCCCCACCCTTTGAATCTTATTTTTCCGCTTTAATCCATCTCCTTAAGGTAATCTCAGCTACCTCAAGATATTCGGCAGCCCAATAAACCACTGTTTACTGACCACTGTTAACGGCCCCCCTAAATTTTTTTAACTGATTTTCAAAATATGAGCGTTCCTTTTTAGCTATTCTAAGTGCATGTAATTCAGTTGAGACAGCTTTTTCCAACTGTCCATTTATATAATAGCTTTCCGCAAGAGTGTCCAGTATGTGTGGAGATTCTTCAAGAGCCGCAGCCTTCAATGCAAGATTCAAAGCGTGTTCAGGGTTCCGCAGGTTTTTATCATCACATGTTGCATAAAGCCATGCAAGATTATTTAAAACATGCGGGTTGTCTGGTTTAAGATCTATTGATTTTTCATATGCTCTGATCGTTTCAGTATAATCATTGATATTATAATAAAGATCTCCCAGATTGCTGTAAAGGTGTGGGTCGTCTGGTGTTTTGTTGATTTCTCTTAACAGTATTTTTTCGATGAAATGTTTGCTTAACTTTTTTCCGGTTTCACCATAATTTAAGTTATATCCAATACCTCCTATTATGACTATCGCTGCAAGATATGCGGCAATGCTTTTTTTTATTTTTCGATCCTGTCTAATTATATGGGTTTTGTCTTGTTCACACAAATTGAGATATTCAATTCGTTCTTTAATGCTGAAATGATGCCAGTTCGGTCTGTCCGGCGGCTGCCCGGTCGTTGCTGCTATTTTTTTGAATGTAGATATCAGCGGTTTTGCGCTGGGGAAGAGAGCATATACATATGTGTCTGCCTGACGTTCAAAGTTACGCATGAAATATCCGAAGATATAGCGGAAGTAGATAAAAAATATAATAATTATAATCAGGCTGAAAACGGCCGAGATTATTGTATCGTGGTTAATACCCGAACTGCTTATTAATCTGTACACCGGATCAGTATAGATAATGAAATATATAAGAAGATCAAACATAGTATAGGAAACGAAAATATAGCCAATAAAAAATACCAGATAAAAGTGCAGATGTTTTCTTTTGATATGTCCTATTTCATGCGCAATTACAGCATCCATTTCTTCAGGTTCAAGGTGGCGAACCAGCGCTTCTGTAATAAGAATATATCGGAATTTTTTAATCAGGCCCATGATGCCTGCTGTGATCATTCTACCGCCGAATATGGGCCAGTAAAGAATGTTGGAGTATTCTAATCCAGCCCTTCTGCAAAGTTTTTCGATTCTGCTTCTCACATAACCGGATTCAAGTGGTTTGCACCTCCAGAACTTCTGAATCATTGCAGGGCCGATTATTACAACTGTGGAGAGGAAGAAAAGGAAATAGATTACTTGGCCTTCCGGAGTGGAAAGAAAACGTTTCGGCAGTTCAAATGGAAGTGCATTTATAATGTCGGCAATTCCTGACAGCAGAAGCCATGGAAAAAGAACGGGAATAGAAAATGAAATATTAGACAAAACATAAGAACGCCTTGACAGCTCGGTTATGTAAAGCCTTTTATATGGCCCGTAGGCACAAGCCCAGACAATAGCGAGATAAAACACAAAAAGACCGATAAAAACCAATGCCTGTAAAGTGGGAATAACGGTAAATAAAGGTATGTTTTCAAAAAAAGAAGTAAGGCTCAGTCCATAAATATCTATGGCAAAAAGTATTATTGCCATAACAGACTGCTGAGTTATTATTGCATTTATCTTATGGTCAACGCGTAAAATATTGTCTTTTGGGATTCGTTTTTCAAGTCTATGAAACAGCATCCGGGTAAAATATGCAAAAACGATAATCAAGCCAAGAAAGAGAATGGAGGTTTCAAGTGGAGCAAGGTTCGGTTCATCAGGGGGCAGGTATGTGGCATATATTAAAAGAACTATTATAAAATATATAAAATTAACAAACACCGGTTATTCCGTTCCCCTTTGTCGGACGGGTGCTCAAGGCAGAATACAACTAAAGCGAAAGCCTTTTTGCTCCACTTAAACTTGACACCAACCCATCAGTATTATATTTTTAGTAACACGTTAGCGCTGTTAAATATTATTTTTTTGGACAGGATTGACAAGATATTCAGGATTTAAATTATTGTAGCCGTGAACGCTTACAAATCTTGTTTATCCTGTTATCCTGTCAGATTCTTTTTCAAAAGGCTAAATTGCTACCATTTTTTTGATGTTAACAGCGAGTTTGTTTCTAACATAAGGAGGATTTAAATGAAACAGAGAAAGAAGTTTTCAACTTTTTGTGTAATTTTCTTTGGTGTATTTGCTTTGTTCCTATGTGGTAATGGCTCAGGCATCTGCCAGGGATGGACTGACCTGACAATACGCCTTCTTACGGATTCTTCTTTTGCAATTGTTGAATCAGGCGAGGCGGGAAAGAAGCTGCGCCACTGTCCCCATCACGATCTGAACGGTAATCTCGATGAAGAGCAATTGATATACGTGCTTGGAACCCTGGAGAGGGAAACGTGGCTTGATCTAAAGAACAGTAATGCTGCAAAAAAGCATCTGAAGAATCACTACGACAAGTTCATAAGAAAGATCATGGAAAAGGGATTACAGGGAACTGTTGACATCAACAGAGCAGGGCTCACCGAACTTGTAATTCTTCCAAATATCGGACCGGTAATTGCTGTAAAGATCGTGGAATATAGAAATATGCATGGCCTGTTTGAATCCATTGAAGATATAAAAAAAGTGGAAGGGATCGGCAGCGGCACTTTTAATGCTGTTCGACATTATATAAGCACTCATTAAGAGAATCGGAACAGATTATAGCCTTTCATTGTTGTCGGTTGTTCCCCATTACCGACCGTAGGGGCAATCCCTTGTGGTTGCCCTTTTGTTTGTTGCCGTTGTCGTTGTGGTTGTGGTTGCCCTTTTATTGGCGGTTGTTCCACATTCAGGGTACCCACAAGGGGCACCCCTACGAATGCAGATTGTATTTGCATATCACAATTTCATTCCACTCCCAGCGCATTTTTAAGCTCGTCAATGGCTG
>JAUWQK010000138.1 GCA_030611115.1 Deltaproteobacteria bacterium | reverse complement strand
TAGCACGCCGAAGGCGTACCACAACTTTAGACATTTTAGGCACTTTAGCTCACTTTAGGCACTTTTTACTCATCTATCTTATGGTACCGAATTCATTAGGCATAAAATGGAAATTCCTATAATACTATAAATTTATCAGCTAACAACTTGAAAACAGAAATACTATATGGTTTCCATCCTGTTTTTGAAGCTCTCAAGGCTGGCAGGAGAAGTTTTTTTGAGCTATATATTGCAAAAGACAAAATACCAGAGCCATTTGAAAAATTGCCGGCAATAGCTAAGTTCAAAAAGATATCTGTTAAAAAACTAAAGCCATCTCAACTTAAATATTTAACCAAAACCGATCTGCATCAGGGAATTGGAGCAAAGGTAAGTCCATATTCATTTGTTGGACTCAATAATATTGTTGACAGGCCGCAACATCCTGATACCAAACAGTTGTTTTTATTGTTAGACAATGTGGTAGATCCGCATAACCTCGGCGCTATAATCAGAACAGCTCTTTGTGTCGGAGTTGACGGAGTAATAATTACAAAAGACAGATCCGCCCTGCCCACACCGGCAGTCTCCAAAGTATCTGCCGGAGCGCTTGAACATATTAATGTGGTATGTGTAACAAATATTGTAAATACAATAAAATTATTAAAGGATAAGGGCTTGTGGATTTTCGGAATGGACAAAAATGCAGATAAAGACGTTTTTTCCTGTGATTTTTCAGGCTCACTTGGTATTGTTATTGGGGGAGAAGGTAAAGGCATACGCAGCCTTGTCAAAAAACAATGCGATATTTTAATTTCAATACCACAGATGGAAAAAATAAATTCCCTGAACGCCTCTGTTGCAGCAGCAGTTGTAATGTATGAAGTATTCAGGCAGAGCAACTTGAGTAAAAAGTGCCTAAAGTGAGCTAAAGTGCCTAAAATGTCTAAAGTTATGGTATGCCTTCGGCGTGGCTATAGATTTTCAGGGCTTGGTTCTAAGTTCAGATAGAAACAAAGGCAGTCCCGCCCTGGCCGGATTGTATGGTAAAAAAATAAAACCAGCAGCGCCGAAGGCGCATTCCTTAACTTTAGGCACTTTAATATACTTTAGCTCACTTTAGGCACTTAACTTAACGAAAGGAATGCAGGTTAATGGAGAACATGAAAAAAATAACAATAAATAATGACGGAAGTTTAAATATTCCTGACTTCCCTGTAATTGCCTATATTGAAGGAGATGGAATAGGCCCTGACATATGGCGTGCAGCAAGCATGGTGATAGACAGCGCAGTCCGGGCAGCTTACGATGAAAATAAAAAAATATGCTGGATCGAGGTTTACGCCGGCGAAAAAGCATATCAAAAAAAAGGCGAATGGCTTCCTTCTGAAACTCTTAACGCAATACGTGAACACGTAATAGCTATAAAAGGGCCCCTGACAACTCCGGTAGGAAAAGGAATAAGAAGCCTGAATGTTACGATAAGACAGGAACTGGATCTTTATGCATGCGTCCGTCCGGTAAAATACATAGAACATGTTCCAAGTCCCATGAAAAATCCGGAGAAGGTTGACATGGTCGTCTTCCGGGAAAACACGGAAGATGTATATGCAGGTATTGAATGGGAATCGGGAAGTGAGGGAGCAAGCAGCGTAATTTCCTTTCTAAAAGACAAAATGGGGATTTCTTTGCCGGAAGATTCAGGTATAGGCATAAAACCCATAAGTGAAAAAAATACCAAGAGGCTTGTAGCAAAAGCTATTTCATATGCCATTGAAAACAGCCTGGCGAGCGTTACTCTGATGCACAAAGGCAACATAATGAAATTTACGGAAGGAGCTTTCTGTCAATGGGGCTACGAAGTTGCAAAAGAACGATTTGATGAAAAAACCATTACTGAAAACGAACTTTTTGATAAGTATAACGGCAAGTTGCCAAAAGGAAAAGTTGTCATAAAAGACAGAATCGCCGATATGATGTTTCAGCAGGTACTTCTCAGGCCTGAAGAGTACCAGGTGATCGCTACTCCGAATTTGAATGGAGACTATATTTCAGATGCTATAGCGGCACAGGTAGGCGGCCTCGGCATGGCTCCAGGTGCAAATATCGGCGACAAATGCTCGGTTTTTGAGGCAACACACGGCACAGCGCCTAAATATGCCGGTCAAGATAAGGTAAATCCCTGCTCTTTAATTCTCTCCGGCGCAATGATGCTGGATTATATGGGCTGGAAAAAAGCATCAACATTAATAAGAGATAGCATTAAGTCCACCATTAAAGACGGTACGGTTACATATGATCTTGCCCGTCAGATAGAAGGTGCAAAAAAAATAAAATGCTCCGAGTTTGCTGATAAAATAATTGAAAAGATGAAGTGTGGATAAAATCCGTGATTCCTGACAATCGAGTTGCAAGCGGTAGTTTATTCATCTGGATGGCAAGAGCATTGAGAGAAGCTGTATGGCCATCCAAATGTCTGGTCTGCGGATCTTTTTTCCAGTCTGCAATGTATAAAAATTACAATTTGCCTGTTAAAATTTTTAATGATGAATCAATTTCAGCTTATAATAAATCCGCCTTTCACAAATTGATGCTTCCCTTTTTATGCCCTGCCTGCTCTACGGATTTTGTGCCTGCTGAATCCCCCTTCTGCTGCATATGCGGCATCACGTTTAAAAGCCGCATTGGGGATGATCATGTTTGCGGGGAATGCATAAAGTCTCCTAAGAAATTCCGAATGGCGCGTGCAGTAGGTGTCTATGAAGGGACGCTAATGAAAACCATACAGCGTTTAAAGTATAAAGGTAAAATCCAGTTGGCGCGACCACTTGGTATGCTTTTATTTTTTGCTTTCATCAAATATTGGAATAATAAAAACAGAATTGATCTTATTGTTCCTGTTCCGCTTCATATTAAACGCTTCAGAAAACGAGGCTTTAATCAGGCTTATCTTTTAATCAGAGAATGGTTCTCATATGCCGATGCCTTTAATGTCAAGCTGTCATATTTAAAGATTGAAAGAGATGTCCTTATAAAGAATAAACAGACAGAACCTCAGACCGGCCTTGACCGAAAACAACGACGGGCAAACATCAAAAACGCCTTCAGCATAGGCAATGCATCAAAAATTACAGGGGAAAGCATACTTCTTATTGACGATGTTTACACAACAGGAGCAACGGCAGATGAATGTGCAAAGGTTCTAATAAAAGAAGGAGCCAAAAGTGTTGATGTTCTTACACTTGCACGAGGTATGTGAAAAGAACAAATTAAAAGATGAACGTCCAACATCGAACGTCGAACATCGAATAATGATGTCGCTTCGCTATTTAAATTATTTAAAAATCGAATAAAGAAAACATAATTTTCTATACAATAAATGAATAGTAAAATTTTTAAGGCAGGAACATTTCAATTTGACGTCAAGCTTGGAGATATTGAATCAAATCTCGCAAAAGTTATCGAAGGGTTAGATATTCTTGGAGACCGCGATGTTGATATGGCGGTGCTTCCGGAAATGTGGTCCTGCGGATTTGACAATCAGATGCTGCTTGATCATGCCAGACAAACACCATTTATTATAGATAAACTCTCAAGAACAGCATCCAAATACAATATGATTGTAGCTGGCTCTTTGCCGGAAGCTTCGGAAAAAAACATTTTCAATACAATTTATGTTGTTGACTCCAATGGCGATATGGCTGGATCTTACAGAAAAATACATCTATTCCCACTTACTGAAGAAGATAGATATTTTTCTGCAGGAAACAGGGCTGTAGTGTGCAATACTTCTATCTGTCCCGTTGGCTTGATGACATGCTATGATTTAAGATTTCCGGAACTATGCAGATCAATTACTCTTAAAGGAGCCCTTGTAGTTATAATATCGGCACAGTGGCCATTAGGCAGGATCAGGCACTGGGATATTTTATCTCAAGCAAGAGCTATTGAAAATCAAATTTTTATTATAGCAACTAACAGATGCGGGAAGGAAAAGGGAATTGAATTTGGCGGCCATTCTCAGATCATTTCACCAACCGGTGAAATCCTTTCAATGGCTGAACAAGGAGAATGCGCTTCAGCAACTGAGATAAACCTTTACAAGATAACGGAATTTAGAGATAAGATTCCATGTTTAAAGAATAATGGTTCACGGTTGTCGGTTTACAGTTAATGGTAAAAGTTTTCCGCATGAATCATGGACAATCCAGAAAAAAAGAAATCACAGCCCGCGTTAAAGAGACAAAGCACCCCAACTCGTTTCAACACATCTATTTAACAGGATAAATATGCTTCTTGATAACAAGACAAGGTCAAATGAAAACGGCCATTTTAGAGTTTTTGACCTATTGTCAAACTATGTTGAAACAGGCAGGGTTGATATTGTAACCGGCTATTTTTCTGCCAGCGCCATTGCAAAACTCTTTGACGAAGTTAACAGCGCCCAGTCATTCCGCATGATTTTGGGCGATCTTTTACAAACCGAAGTTAAACACGACAAAATAATCAATTTGTTGAGCGATTGTCTGTCTGTAAACCATGCTTTTAACTTGAGTGTTTCCGCAAAAAAAGCGGTTGAGTTTTTAAAACAGGAAAAAGTCAGGATAAAAACAATCCAGCGCAATTTTTGTCATGCCAAAACTTATATCTACAAAGATAATGACCCGCGCAAGAATTTCCAGATTAT
>JAUWQK010000159.1 GCA_030611115.1 Deltaproteobacteria bacterium | reverse complement strand
TGTAAGCGCCTGTCATTCCCGCGAAGGCGGGAATCCAGTAACTATTACCCGAACTTTTTGAGAAGTTACTTGTTTTATGAATTGTTTATGAAAAATGCGGATTAACAGCAGGGAGGTATTTTGATTATTAAAGAGCTGGCTGTTGGGATGCTTATGGCAAACTGTATAATATTGGGGTGTGAGAAAACCAGACAAGCCGCAGTAATAGATCCCGGAGATGAGACGGAAAGAATCCTTTTATCCCTTGCAGACTCAAACCTAAAATTAAAATATATAATAAATACGCATGGCCATTTTGACCACGTCGGCGGCAACAAAAAAATGAAAGAAGCAACAGGCGCAGACATTCTTATTCATTTTCTTGATGCGCCAATGCTGAGCCGGCTTTCGTCTGATGCAACTTTCTTTGGATGTTCAGCAGATAACTCGCCGCCGCCCGATAGAACACTGGAAGATAACGATACTATAAGCTTTGGCGAAATCAGATTAAAAGTTATACATACTCCCGGGCATTCACCCGGAGGGATTTCGCTTTATACCGACAATAAACTTTTTGTTGGAGATACGCTTTTTGCTCGTTCGATTGGACGTAGTGACTTGCCTGGAGGAGATTTTAACACACTGATATCAAGCATAAAGAACAGACTGTTTGAGCTGGGTGATGATGTAAAGGTCTTTCCGGGACATGGGCCTAACACTACCATAGGGATAGAAAAACTATCTAATCCATTTGTCGGGCAATCCTGATCCTTTTCCTTAAACTAAAATTGAGCGATTAGCTGTTAGTTATTAGCGTTTAGCTTTGAAAAATCAGGGTATTACATTAATTGAAAATTGCACCCAATGGGTGAAAGTTTGTAATAGCAAAACATTCTGTAATCATTAAACTAATAGCTAACCGCTAAAGGCTAATCGCTTATCTTAGGTTAAACTAAAATATTACGTTTCGGTATATGTATTATATTCTATTCCCTGACGCTTCAAAATATCATAATATAGCATAATTTTGTTTATATATTCTATTGGCTCTGTTCCTCTGCAATATCCATACGTAGCTTTTTTATAATGTGTTCGATAAGTTAAAAGCGGCAGCGTTGTTGATAGTGAAGACCATTTATACGGGTCAAGATTCATTTCACGCGCAATAGTCTGAGCATCAAGAATATGTCCCTGGCCAACATTGTAAGCAGCTAATGTTATAAATAACCTGTTTGAACCTTCCGCTTTTTCAAAATGATTATAAAGATCCTTCAAATGCTGAACCCCGGCATTAATATTTTGTTCCGGATCTAAAATATCTGTTACCCCGAGGCTTCCGGCGGTGGAATGGGTAAGCTGCATAAGGCCTTTTGCTCCCGCATAACTTTGTGCATTTGGATTAAAATGCGATTCCTGGTATATCTGCGCTGCAATTAATCTCCAGTCAAAACCATGGTAATCCGCCGCTTGCATGATAATTTCTTTATATTTGGGTAGCCTGCTTTTAATCCTCCTGTGATATGCTCTTAAGTCAACATAATCAAAATCATCAATATTTGCATAATACTTGTTGTATATTTCATTAAATTTACCATTTTCTTTTATGGTTTTGAAAAAGCAATTTATTCGATAGAGAAGATTTTGTGCATTTCGACCTACAGCCCACCCAAGAAATTCCTGTTTACTTATCGGACATGCTAATACAGCCCGGGGATAGTACCTCTGATTAAGTAAGGCGATATTGCTATCAGCTATTGTGACTTCTATCTTTCCTTCAGAAACCCGGCGTATCAGTTCTTCTGTGGGCAAATCATCATGCAGCTTAATTTCAAGATCAATTCCTTTATTTTTTAGCGATTTGAGCTTTTCCTCGTAGGAAGTGCCTTTTCTGATATGGACGGTTTTCCCAGCGAGATCCTCCGGGCATCTGATTGATCTGTTGTTTCTATGTACGATTACGTATTGTTGGATTGGCATATATCCATTTGAGAAGGAAACCCACTTTTTCCTTTGCGGCATAATTGTCAAGCTGGCGGCAATAAATGAACATGTTTCCTCCGTTAAGGCAGGAATCATACCTTCCCATTTTTCAGCAATTCTGACCTTTAAATCAACTCCCAGATAATCAGCAAAAGCTTTTGCAAGCTCATACTCGAAACCCATTGCCTGCTCTCTGTACAAGTAGTAACAGTGGGCGTTATTACGGGTGCAGACAGTAATTTCACCGGCTTTAACAATGCCTTTAAGTACATTATTAGAACCCCATTCCTTATCACATCCAAAATAACAAACTGAAAAAGTAAATAATACAGCCACTATTGCCAAAATCAGGCAAGCTGCCTTTTCATAGAAATTTATTTTATCTTTAGAACAATGCAATTAGAATGCTCCCAGTTGGCACTCATTAATTTTAATATTCATGTCTTCGCATATACCGCTGACTGTCATCTTATTTACTTTAAAGCGGGATGCTATATCCCACGCAATTTTGCACTCCAGCTTTCCTTCAACAAGATTGTCGGTAATTATATTTTTAAGATTTTGGTTTTCAGTCTTTACAGGCTTTACAATTTTTTTATCAGGTCTATAACCAAACAATCCCATCCGGCATTTTACCAACCTGCAATTAATTGAGTCTGCGATCATCCCAACCTTATCCGGAGAAACATTGAGCTCTTTTGCTATCAAAAATGCAGATGCACATGAGAGTTCATTGTTTAATGAATGTTTTAAAATCTCATATTTAATTAAGCTGTCAGGTTTTTCGGAGGAACCCATAATTCTCCTCCACCTTCTATTTTTTTTCAACCGTGAACCGATAACTGTAAACCGTGAACGGTTACTACTTATCATTGTGCCACGGTTAACTGAATATCAAATTGCAATAACTAACAGACGATTTCTCTTTATTCAAGTGAAATAGACACTTGTGTTTTGCAATTGTTTTTCCTATTGAGTACTCAGCGATGCGGAGTCCTATCCCGATATGACGTTTGTTCTTTTTGTTGACATAAAAACTTATAAATAATAGGGTCTATTTGTTAATATAAAACTACATAAGAGGTGACAAATGGACCGCCATAAACACATATCTTTCCAAAGAGAATGGGAAATAGATACTGAGTGTGCATACATGCTTGGCGAATGCGATGCTTATGTTAAGGCGCTTACCGACATTCCGCTAAAGCCGGAATATCGGGACAAATTACTCCGTGTATCCTTAATAAAAGGCGCACAAGCCACCACAGCCATTGAAGGCAACACTCTCAGCCAAGAAGAAATAGAAAAATTAGAAGAGGGGTGGCGTCTGCCGCCAAGCAAAGAATACCTTGAAATTGAAGTTAAGAATATTCTTGAGGCTTTTAATTTTTTGCTTCGGGAAATAGTTTTAGAAGGTAATGTACGCATTGTCACACCAGAATTAATTAAAGAGTTTCACCAAATGATCGGCAAAAATCTTGGCGAACACCTTGATGCTATTCCAGGTAGATTTCGTGATGATAATCGTGTAGTAGGTCAATATTTTACACCTGATTACAAATTTGTGCCTGAATTGGTAAATAAGCTGTGTACATGGTTAAGAAGAGAGTTCCATTATAATGATGGACAAAATTTATTCAACAAAAACTTAATAAAGGCGAAGATTTTGCTGCACTTGCTAAAGAGTTTTCAGAAGGCCCCAGTAAAAACAATGGCGGAGATTTGGGCTACTTCCAGCGAGGTCAAATGGTAAAACCTTTTGAAGATGCAGCCTTTGCATTAAAAACTGAAGAGGTAAGCGATATTGTAGAAACTCGGTTTGGATATCATATCATTAAAGTTATAGATAAAACGCCTGAGAAGACAATTGCTTATGAGAATGTAAAAGATGATCTTGCCCAGCATTTGAAACAGGAAAAAACAAATCAGGAAGTCAAAACATACATACAAAAACTCAGGGAAAAATCCAAAATAGAAAAATTTTTGTAACGTTTTAGGTAACCGTTCACGGCTTGAAACTTGAAATTGGAAATTGGAAGAACAGTGCAAAAGCATGAAGGCCAAATTTCTAATTTCAAGCCGTGAACGGTTACCATTTTAGCTTTTTGAAACAAACCGGCCAAGCGTGAGCTTCAGTCACCAAACACCTTGACCGGTTTATATGGATGGCTTCCTTCAATAACATCCACGCCCGCTTTTGCCTTCACTTTTTTCATGATGGTATCTATGTAAGGACAGTTGTCCAGAAGACAGGTTCCTATATGAATTGCATCAATAGTCTCTCCAAGGGGAGCCATCCATGTTTTCAGCATAACCAGTCGAAGAACCGGTGAAGTTCCGGGACA
>JAUWQK010000015.1 GCA_030611115.1 Deltaproteobacteria bacterium | reverse complement strand
GAAAACCTGAAAAAGAAACTTGACATACGGTTTTAAAAAGATAGCCTAATAACCTCATAAATCGCTCAACTTAGTTAACGTACAGAGGAAAGAGAGATGAATTTTCAGGAGGTTATACTATCGTTACAGAAATTTTGGGCGCGTAAGGGATGTGTGCTGGTTCAACCATATGATATTGAGGTTGGTGCTGGAACATTTCATCCGGCAACCCTATTAAAGGTACTTGGCCCTGAACCCTGGAATGTGGCTTATGTTCAGCCTTCAAGGCGTCCCACAGATGGCCGTTATGGTGAAAATCCAAACAGACTGCAACATTACTATCAGTTTCAGGTAATACTCAAACCTTCTCCCATAGATGTTCAGAAGCAGTACTTGCAGAGCCTGAAGGCACTTGGAATAAACAGCCTTGAGCATGATATCAGATTCGTTGAGGATGACTGGGAGTCGCCCACGTTAGGGGCCTCCGGTCTTGGCTGGGAAGTCTGGCTGGATGGCATGGAGATTACTCAATTTACATATTTTCAAATGGCAGGCAGTATCGAACTGCATCCTGTATCCGTGGAAATTACTTATGGTCTTGAACGCATTTCCATGTACTTGCAGGGTGTGGATAACGTCTATGATTTGCAATGGAATAACAATATAACTTATGGAGATGTTTATCATCAGCAGGAGGTCGAGCAGTCAACATATAATTTTGAGCTAGCGGATGTTGATATGCTGCTTGATCTTTTCAATAAATACGAGGCTGAAGCTAAACGTATTATTAAGGAAAAACTCGTTATTCCTGCCTACGAATACTGCTTAAAGTGTTCACATACCTTTAATATACTTGACGCTCGCGGAGCAATAAGCGTTACAGAGAGAACCGGTTATATTGCACGTATTAGAAACCTTGCAAGAGCTTGCGCAGAACAATATCTGGCACAAAGAGAAGCCAAAGGGTTTCCTGACCTTAACATGAAATAACGTAATAGTTTTTTGAAAATATATCCGCTTCAGGTATAATACATTCAAACCATGAAAAACTCTCGCATAACATATCATAAAGAAAGAACTCGCCGAGAATTTAAATATATGATTGCAGTTCAGCGAGATTTTATAGAGAGATACATAATCCAGATAAGGTTCTTTACTTAATGATATCTAATGCGTTCAAACAGTTTCCTGATTTGAATGTATTATACCTGAAGCTCATGCGTCTATCTTGTTTCAAAAAGCTAAACTACTACAAAATTGAGACCTTTGGAAATTGAGCGTTTTTCAAAGGTCTCAAAAATAGAGGCGGATATGGACAGTCTATTACTTGAAATAGGTACTGAAGAAATTCCGGCAGGTTATATAGAGCCGGCATTGAATGCATTGTCAGCTATGCTTTTAAAGAAGTTGGCGGATGGACGTATTGAACATGGAACTGCTGAGACTTTTGGAACACCAAGAAGACTTGTTCTTGAAGTAAAAAATGTTTCAGGCATGCAGAGACCTCTTACAACTGAGGTGACAGGGCCTCCCGCAAGTATAGGATTTGATGAACAGGGTAATCCCACCATAGCGGCAAAAAAATTTGCTGAAAAGGTCGGCGTTTCAGTTAAAGATATAATAATCAAGGAGACGAAGAAGGGTGCTTATTTATGCGCAAAAAAGGTAGAACATGGTTTGAAAACCGGACTTCTTCTAAAAAGCATGCTTCCTGATGTGATTGCGGCTGTATCTTTCCCCAAAACTATGAGATGGGCGGACATGTCTGTTGAATTTGCGAGGCCAATTCATACCATACTTGCTCTTTTGGGGAATAAAATAATTCCTTTTATAGTGGGGAATATTAAAAGCAGTAGATACACATCAGGTCACAGTTTTATGCAACCCGGCAGAATAAAGATTTCTAATCCGGATGAATACATAAAAGCGCTGGATTCAGCTTATGTGATGGTGGATTCAAAAAAACGAAGGGAAATTATTGAAAGCGAGACGGCAAAAGTTGCAGAGAGCCTGAATGGCAGGGTGCTGCAGGATGATGAACTCGTGGATATTGTAACCAACCTTGTTGAATACCCGGCAGTCGTTGCAGGAAAGTTTGATACAAAGTTTCTTGAGCTTCCTGATGAGGTTTTGATTACTGCTATGCGTGAGCATCAGAAATATTTTAGTGTGGTTGATAAAAAAGGCAAGCTCATGTCCTGTTTTATCAGCGTTAATAATACGCGTGCAAAGGATATGTCGCTTGTTGCAAAAGGGCATGAAAGAGTGCTCAGAGCCCGGCTGGAAGATGCCCGGTTCTTTTACAGGAGTGATTCAAAATCTTCTTTTGAAGACCGGATAGAAAAACTGAAAGGCGTACTTTTTCAGGCCAGCCTGGGATCCATGTATGAAAAGGTAATACGAGTCAAAAAAACAGCCGAATATCTGGCAGATGAAATTTTGCATGATTCTGATTTAAATCAACACAAGCCTGATCTTAAAGAAAATGTTGGAAAAGCTGCTTTGATGTGCAAGGCTGATCTTGTGAGCCAGGTAGTAGTTGAGTTCCCTAAATTGCAGGGCGTTATGGGAAGAATTTATGCTCTGAATGCCGGAGAACCTGATGATGTTGCATATGCAATTGAGGAGCATTACCGACCCAGCTATTCCGGCGGGCCGCTTCCGGAAACGCTTGCAGGTTCCATTCTCAGTTTTGCCGACAAAATTGATTCCATATGCGGATGTTTTGTTGCCGGACTAATTCCGACAGGGGCTTCTGATCCTTATGCACTTCGGAGGCAGGGCATCGGTATTATTCAGATCATGCTTAACAAAGATTTCTCTTTTCCCCTAATTGGGATGATAGAAAAGAGCATGAAACTTTTTGGCCCAAAAAGCGATCAGGAGTTTAAGAAAAATGTTGCAGATGTTTACTCTTTTCTGAAAAATCGTATTGCCCATCTTCTCTCCGAAGAGGGATTTACAAAAGATATTATATCAGCGGTAATAAGTGTTACAGCAGATCATGTGCCGAATATATGGAGCAGAGTTAGGGCGTTAGAAAAGCTTAAGACCAAGCCGGACTTTGAGCCATTGTCTATTGCTTTCAAGCGTGTGGTTAATATAATAAAAAAAGCCGAACTCCCCAAAAGCAAAGACGTTGATGAAAATCTGTTTCAGGATAAATGCGAGACAGCTCTTTTTGAAGCCTACAAGAAGGTCAATAAAAAGGTATTAGATGATCTTGATAAAGGACTTTTTGACCAGGCACTTTATGATATAGCTTCTCTACGCAATGTCGTGGATGATTTTTTTGACGGGGTCATGGTTATGGCAGATGATATGAACCTTCGGGAAAACAGACTTGCTCTGCTTATCAATATAGCAGACATGTTCGGTATGTTTGCTGATTTTTCAAAAATTTCCACGCCGACGCACAATTAGCCCGAATGTCGCAACTTCTCAATAAATCAGGGCAAATTACATGATACAAGACTCGCCCACTGATAATAAAATGTAAGAATATCTGAAACTCGCCCAAGTGAGCCTAAAGAAAAAACAGTGTCTAATCCTTTTAATATTAACCAAGGAGCAATATTATGCGACCAATAGTCATTTTTCTAATAATTGTGGCAATATGGTTTTTGTTGCAGGCTTATATCCTGCCCAAAATGGGAATTTCAACCTGACTGCGAAGATCTTGTCAGGTGACAAGCGACAAGGACAACAAGAAACAGCTTGAAACAAAAGAAAAAAATTAGTTAGGGGTATTATTTTTCAAAGACTCGGCATAAATCATTACCGGATGTTTGACAACAATCGGATCTCCTGATTTTGAAAGCATGTCGGCAATCTGAATCATACAGGCAGGGCACCCGGTGGCCACCACAGAACAACCTGTTGATTTAATATTATCGCGTTTCCGCTTTCCAATTTTGGCCGAAAGATCATAATACTGCAAATTAAAGCTTCCCCCCAATCCACAGCACCAGTCAGATTCGGGCATTTCTCTAAGAAGGTACTTTGAATTCGCTTTAATGAGTGCTCTTGGTTCGGTTGATACTCCCAAAGATTTTGATAGATGGCACGGATCATGATAGGTTATAATCTTCTTTTCATTTGTAGGATAATTTTCATTTTTAAGCCCCACTTTTGATACTAAAAACTGATTAATATCAAGTGTCTTTTCAGCAAGTGCCTCAACTCTGGATCTGATTCCGGCAGACTGATTTTTTGTCATTGCAGGCCATATTTTTTTTATCATGAAAGTACAGGTGGCACATGCGGTAACCAGATAGTCAAACTCAACGATATCAAGCAGTTCCAGGTTGTGTCGCACCAGCCGCCCAAACGTAACTGTGTCTCCGGATGAAACAGCCGGAGCGCCGCAACATCCTTGTCTCTTTGGTATAAATATACCAACTTCGTGATAATTAAGCACGTCGATAACTGCTTCAGCAACCTGGGGGAAGACCTTATCGATCAGACAACCGACAAAAAAAGCCACCTTTAAGCGGGATTTTCTGGGATATGAATTTAGAGCCGGGACTATGCGGTGGAAGGGCACAGGTGCAAGGGGTTTAAAATGCCTGTCCTGTATTAAAGGTGACACAAAGCGTACACATGAAGTACCAAAATTTTCGCCGGCCGGTTTTGTAAAAATTTTCTGGACTTTAGGCAAGAATTCCATCAACATGTCAAAAGTATAAGGATGGGCCAGCATAATCCTTAAAATTATTTTCTTCGCCAGAGACAGACCAATGAATTGTGTAAGGATTGCACGGGCTTTAATAAAAAATTCCAGCACGTTTACTCCGCTTGGGCAGTTAGCCGCACACGACCCGCAAAGAAGACAGCGACCGAGACGTTCATAAACCCCTTTGGGATTTTTAAACATTTCCTCAGCAAGACCTTCGAGCATGGCCAGTTTTCCGCGCGCGACATCAGCTTCAATGCCGGTCTGATCAAAAAGAGGACATACGGCCTGACACATCCCGCATCGAGTGCAGGTCTTTAGCTGGTGTTCCAATGCCCTCATAAGAAGGGCAAGCTCTTTCATGCTGGACATATATGACTCATAAACTTAAGTGCCTAAAGTGAGCTATACCTCGGAAGGTTGCAATTTGCGTTTTTTTCGGTGAGCAATGAGCATCAAGAGCAAGGCGCGAAGACGCGTAATAGCAGGCTATTGCAAGCCTGAGCAACGTAGCTATTGGTGTTCATGGCCAGTGAAAAACCGCAATTTGTGGCCTTTCGAGGTATGAAGTATATTAAAGTGCCTAAAGTTAAGGAATGCGCCTTTGGCGCCGCCAATTTTAATTTTTTCCACACAACTTTGAGTATCCTTCAGCAAGCCCAAAAAGTAGGTTACAGTTTTAGCGCTTCTCGTTCCCACGCTGGAGCATGGGAGCCAGGAAGCGCTAAATATCTAAAGCACGCCGAAGGCATACCGCAACTTTAGGCACTTTATTTCCTATAGCACAATTATAATTTTGTTTCATCTTGCATTAACATGACAGATATAATATTTTATTTTTTTGCCTGCTGGCAGGTCTTATATAAGGAAGATATTTGATGGAAATTAACAACGACGAGGCGGCACATCGCCTTAATTTTGAAGATAAAGAAATCATACTTTTAGGAACAGCCCATATATCCAGGGAAAGCGTGGAGCTGGTCAGCTCGGTTATCGAGGAGGAAAAACCGGACTGCGTCTGCGTCGAGCTTTGCCAATCCAGATACCAGGCTATCAGTCAAAAGGATAAATGGCAACAGATGGATATAATAAAGGTAATTAAGGATAAAAAAGCATTTCTCCTCCTTTCCAACCTTCTTCTTGCTTCATTTCAAAAACGGATTGCCAGGAAATTAAATTTAAAAGCCGGCGAGGAAATGTTAAAGGCCATTGAAAAAGGAGAAGCAATCGGAGCAAAAATACATCTTGCTGACAGAGAGATTCGTATTACCTTGTCAAGAACCTGGCGCATAATGGGTCTTTGGGACAAGCTAAAACTGCTGTTTCAGTTTGTCTTGTCGCTGGGAGGAGTTGATGAAATCAGCGAAGAAGAAATTGAAAAAATGAAGCAGCAAGATGCCCTTCAGCTTATTCTTGCAGATATTGAAAAATCACTTCCCGTGCTGAGAAATATACTTATAGACGAAAGGGACCAATATCTTGCATATAAGATAAGGACGGCTCCGGGAAAAAAGATAGTAGCTGTTGTCGGCGCGGGACATGTGTCGGGCATAAAAAAGTACTGGAATGCCGACACAGATATAAAGGGGCTTGAGGAAATTCCGCCCAAAAGTCTGGCCTCCGGTCTTTTTAAATGGGTTATTCCTTTTGGTATATTGTTGCTTTTTATCTTCGGCTTTTTCTGGGGAGGATATGATACAGGAACTCACATGATAACGTGGTGGATTATTGCAAACGGGGTTTTGGCCGGCCTTGGGGCCATAATAGCTCTGGCCCATCCTCTTACAGTGCTGGCTTCCATTCTGGCGGCGCCTTTAACTTCTTTAAACCCAATGATTGCCGCGGGCTGGGTTTCCGGGATTGTGGAAGCTGTTTCAAGGAAACCAAAAGTTAAGGACTTTGAAAGCCTTACGGAAGATATACTTTCCATAAAGGGTTTCTGGAGAAACAAAGTAACCCGTATTCTTTTAGTGGTAATATTTACAAATCTCGGCAGCACTCTGGGCACCTTTGTCGCCATACCATTAATGCTAAAAGTATTGTAACTACTCAGGTTCACGGTTCACGGTTCACGGTTGGAGAGCGATGAAGATTGATTAGTTACAAAATTTTAACCACATTTCTCTCTATCTTTTTGCCGTTTTTCAACTCGTATGACATCCTGACGGTTTTCAGACGTCCCCTGGCAAACAGATCTGCGCATTCCGAATACAACTCCCACTCAAGCTTTAAACCTTTTTCTTTAATACTTTCCAAAGTATCATCACCTGTTATCTGAAATGCTCTCTGGCCTATAATAGGTCCTGAATCTTCTCCGTAATCAACAAAATGTACGGTACAACCAGCAACCTTGCATCCATACCTGAAAGTATCTCCATATCCATCAACGCCCGGAAACGAGGGCAGTAAAGCAGGATGGATATTCATTATGCGAGGATTTGCACGATCAGTATTTATTCTGTCAATAAAATAAGGGGTTAAATTTCTCATAAAACCAGCCAGCACTAAAAGGTCGAAGGGATATGGCTTCATTTTATCAATCAGCTTTGCCTCGGCAACAGCTCGTGTTATAAAAAAAGATCTAACTTTTTCCGGGGGTGTATTTGCTGAGAAAAGGTGCTGCTTTGAAAGCACATCATCCAGATCAAAATCATCTGGAACCGAAACACTATCCGGTTCTTTTTTATAGCCCTGAATTATCGGCTTATAATCCACAACAAATGTAGTTATTCCGTGTTTCTTGCTTTTCTCAAGACCCAATGCGTCAGGATTATCCGATCCTGTAAATATTACATCCCCGTTTATTTTTCCTGATTCACAAGAATCAATGATTGCCTGTAAATTTGTTCCGCCTCCGGATATAAGTGCGCCTATACGGATTTTCTTATCCATTTTAGAATCCTCCATGATATACCTCGAAAGGCCATAACTTGCGAGGTGTAAAATCAGGCTAATCGCTGATTGTTTTCTTAAAATCCGGCAATGTCTCTGGTTTGTCTCTTAGCACAACTTTACTATCACCATCACGAGCCGTTACATTTTCATAAACACCATCATCACGCCTTACAAGCTTGGTGAAACCATGATCGCGCAGTTCTCTGTCAGATTTAGGGGTGCTTATATTAGTGCGAGAAATGAGTTTTCGTACCGAACCTGCACAATTTGGGCAGCTATTCAGCGCTTTGTCATGAATTGACTGCTTTACTTCAAACACCTTGCCAAGTAAACAAGGTTTATCTATGTGTTCGTATTCGTAAATTGGCATAATCAGGCGTTTATATTATAAGATTCCAATACATCATGCAAGCCTGTTTATTCAACCGATGGCTTTGTTTAAATGGTTTTCCCCTAAACAAAAAAGGTTACAGAAAACTGTAACCTTTTGAATTGCATGGTAGGCACGGACAGATTTGAACTGTCGACTTCTACCGTGTCAAGGTAGCGCTCTCCCCCTGAGCTACGCGCCTAAGATTTGAGACCTTTGCAAAACGCCCCCTTTTGCCCAATTTCAGCGTCAGGCTCAAATTTTAAGCCTCGAAATACTCAATGTATTCCTGCATTTAAAATTTTCGCCTTCCTTGAACTTGAACAAAATTGAGCATTTTTCAAAGGTCTCAATTTTAAATGCCGATACCATCATTTTTTTTTACTGTCAATGAAAATGAATCTTCTTATCTATCGTTCTACAGATTAAAGCGTTGCACATAAACTCTTTATTGCTTCGGCAACTATTTTACGGGTCTTTACGAACCGTTTTTCCCTGAAGCCGGGATTCCACTCACCTTTTGACAGTTCATCGGAAACGACAAGAATACTTCCTATTTCTATATTGCGAAACCTTCCGACTGTGAAGAGCGCAGAAAGTTCCATGTCAACTGCCAGGGCGTCCTTTGCCTGATAATACTCAAGTTTTTCGCGTGTCTCTCTGTATATGGCGTCAGTAGTCCAAACAAGGCCATCATGAAATTCGATCTTATTTTTATTAAAGACGTGCTTTATCTTTTCTACAATCAGAAAAGACGGCTTGCTTCTCAGGCTTTCATCCGCATTGTAATGCTTTGATGTGCCTTCATCAATTATTGAATCTGTTGGTACTACAATATCTCCTATTTTAACCTCCGGAGAAATCGCTCCGCACATCCCGAAAAATATAACTTTACTTGCACCCCATGCAATAAGTGTTTCTAAAAGCACAACTGCATAAGGAGCACCGATAAAAGGGCCTGCCACAGACAAACTTTGCCTGCCTGAATCCTCAACATATACTTTGCTCATCAGGAGCCTGGTAAAATTATTTTCACTTATATTGAGGAGTCTGCAAAAAAACCGGATATCCTTATCATCGGCCATCAATACAGCAACCGGCCCCAGGCTTGGAGAGTTTTTTCTTTTTAAAGGTTTTATTATTGCATTATCGTCAGGCATTTTATCAACTTAAAATCATTCCGGCTTTGCCAAACGCAAAAGTTCATCTTTAACTTCATCAATAATATCATAAAACCACATAAGGTCCTCAATAGAAAGTCGTCCTGCCTTAGCAGGGGCTCCATCTCCCCCATCTTTTTTCTTTAATATTCTGGGACCAATCTGAACTTTTGGCTGAGCTTCGCCGTATTGATTTATGGATACAATAAGGCCTGTATCTTCGCATTTCCACGTTTTTAGAACTTTATCCTTTTCAGGGTCAAACGCCATATTATTCTCCTTTTATTAATAGACTTTTTCTCAAATTATACCTAAGTTGAGCGATTTTTTGCGAAGAAATGTGCCGAGATCTTGATGCAGCAAGGTTTGCGAAAATCGTAGGCATACCAATGGATATGTCGAGACTTTTCGCAAGTCCTTGATGCGCAAGAGATTGGTGCAGGTCGAGTAAAAAATCGCTCAATTTAGGTTATAGTAACACTTTAGCTTTTTAAAAATATATTCGCTTAGCCAATTTATTTCAAAGAAGCTAAAGTGTTACAATTCATTAAATATGTCAAATTTATTTTTACCCCTGCCAAATAGAGACCTTTGAAAAATGTTCAATTTTGTTCAAGTTCAAGGAAGGCGAAAATTTTAAATGCAGGAATACATTGAGTATTTCGAGGCTTAAAATTTGAGCCTGACGCCGACACGAAGTGAAGCTTTAGCGCTATTTGAGCAAAAGGGGGCGTTTTGCAAAGGTCTCAAATAATAATCGCTGGAACAATTCCCTTATTGACAAGAATTCATTCTTTTATTACTCGGGTGGATAGGCTGAAGGTGAAAGATTTTTAGCAGTTAGCTTTTAGCAATTAGCCTTTAGCTTAAAAAATCAAGCAGATAACACATTCAGTTAAGAGCTAACAGCTAATGGCTAATAGCTTTTTCACAAATATTCACATCGGTAAATAAGCTGAAACTATTGCCGGCATTAAAAAAATACTTTTCGGACAGACACTAACTTATGAAAGAAAATCCTCAAAAACAGAAAATTAATGGCAACAGGATATTACTGGAAAAAGATACATTCAAATTTGAATGCCATCCTGGGGTGGCCTGTTTTACAAGATGTTGCAGAAATGCGGACATGTATCTTTATCCATATGATATTATTCGCATGAAGGAACAGCTTGGAATTTCTTCTGATGAGTTTCTAAAGAAGCATACGATTTCAGCTTTTAGAGACAATAAATATTTCCCAAGTCTTATGCTGAAGATGTCGGATGATGAAGAAAAATCCTGCCCTTTTCTTTCCGACAAAGGATGTACAGTGTATGAAGATAGACCTTTTTCATGCCGTGCTTATCCTCTGGAACGCGCAGTGGCAAGATTGAACGATGGATATGGGCGTTTGGTTCAATATTTTATCGCCAATCATCCATACTGCCTTGGACATAAGGAACCACGCGAATGGACAGTCAGGGAGTGGACAGAAGATCAGCAGCTTCAACAATATGATGAGATGAATGACCTGTGGGTTGATATGGATACCATATTCCGAAGAAATCCCTGGGGCGATAAAGGAATCAACAGCCCTGCATTGAAAATGGCATTTTTGGCGTGTTTTAATGTAGATAAACTAAAGGATTTTATTTTTGAGAGTTCTTTTTTATCCAGGTTTGATGTGTCTGAAGAAAGAAAGGAGAAAATAATGGAATCAGATGTTGAGCTGATGAAATTTGGATTTGACTGGGTGCAGTATTTTCTTACCTCTAAGGGGCCGCTTGCCCCGAAAAATTCATGAGGTAAGAGATCAGAGGTAAGGGGTTGAGTTTGATCTGTATTCACAGGCAAACCGTTTATTCGATGTGGACAGCAGATAAAAAGTTAAAATCAGGGGCAACTAAAGTTTAAGGAAGGAGCTTTCATGGCCAAGGTAAGTATAAGCACACAGGCACCTGAATTTACATCAAAAGATGTTCATGGAAATACAGCATCGCTCTCCGATTTCGCCAATAAAAAAAATGTACTGCTTGTATTCAATCGCGGATTTATTTGACCCTTCTGCCGCAGACATATGGCGCAGTTGCGTCAGGATTATGAAAGCTTTAAGAACCTGGATACTGAAGTTTTAGTTGTTGGTCCGGAAAATACGAAGGCTTTTCAGGAATACTGGACAAAAGAAAATTTACCATTTGTCGGTCTGCCTGATTCGGAACACTCTCTCTCAA
>JAUWQK010000193.1 GCA_030611115.1 Deltaproteobacteria bacterium | reverse complement strand
CTTCAAGCCATGAAGCCAGTTGTTCTCCGGTTAACTCTTTAATATCTGTTTTGTTCGTTGAAGTTGTCATTATTTATACTTTTGTTAATGCATTATTTTTGCTTGACATACCATTGGATAGATATTAATTTCAACTCTTTTAAAGAATTGATGATAGTATTATTTAGGTGGTTAGACTGAAAGCTATAGACTGAATTTCTTGAGGTCTTTCTCTCCTAAAAGCCTTCTACCTTCAGTCTATAGACTTTCACTATAGACTTTCAGATAATTAATTTCACAAGGCCAGAAGGAGGAAGGCGTATTAGTTATACGTCGACGACTGATAACGCAGTGAAATTATTTATCTGAAAGTCTATATTAACCTGAGTAGTTAAATCGGTGTAATATGTTTGACAATCTGACCGACAAGCTCGAGTTAGCATTTAAAAAGCTAAAAGGGCACGGCAAATTAACTGAAAAAAATATAGAGGAAGGTCTAAAAGAAGTTCGCATAGCTCTTCTTGAGGCTGATGTCCATTATAAAGTTGTAAAAAAACTTATTGCTGATATTAAGGAAAGAGCTTTAGGGCAAGAAGTTATGGCCAGCCTTACGCCCGGCCAGCAGGTTGTCAAAATAGTCAATGATGAATTGACGGAAATTATGGGAACCCGGCACGAAGATTTGAATCTTTCGGGTTCAAAACCTGCATCTATTATGCTGGTTGGCCTGCAAGGGTCCGGTAAGACAACTACAGCAGGGAAACTCGCCGTGTTCTTAAGAAAAAAAGGTAAAAAGCCTTACCTTGTACCGGCAGATGTTTATCGCCCTGCTGCTATTGATCAGCTCAAAAAACTTGGCGAACAGTTGTCTGTTCCTGTTTATTCTTCCACTGTGGAAATGGATCCGGTACAGATATGCAGGGAAGCCGGAATTGCGGCACAGCAAGAGGGATGCGATATCCTTCTCCTTGATACTGCCGGGCGCCTGCATATTGATGAAAACCTGATGGCGGAACTCTGTAATATTAAGGATGCGGTTAACCCATCTGATATTTTACTTATTGCTGATGCCATGACAGGGCAGGATGCTGTAAATATAGCGAAATCATTTGACGATACCCTGAATCTTGGTGGTATTATTCTCACCAAAATGGATGGTGATGCACGTGGCGGCGCAGCAATTTCCATCAAATCAATAACCAACAAACCAATTAAATTTATTGGTGTTGGCGAAAAACTTAGTGAACTGGAACCTTTTCATCCGGACAGGATGTCCTCAAAAATACTGGGGATGGGAGATGTCCTTACTATTATTGAAAAGGCCCAGTCTGTGGTTGATGAAAAAAAGGCTGTTGAACTTGCAAAAAAGTTAAGAAAAAATGAGTTTACATTAGATGATTTCCGAGATCAGATGGTTCAGATACGAAAGATGGGCTCATTAAAAGACTTACTGGGTATGATTCCCGGTTTCAGCAAAAACAAACAGTTTAAAAATCTTGAAGTAGATGAAAAAGAATTTGTCAGAATCGAAGCCATAATTAACTCAATGACACCGCAGGAAAGGCGGCAGTACACCATAATAAATGGGAACCGCAGGAAAAGAATAGCCAAAGGCAGTGGTACAAGCATACAGGATATTAACAAGCTTCTGAAAAATTATACACAGATAATGAAAATGATGAAGAAGATGAATAAAGGCGGCATGCGCGGATTAGGCAGAGGCATGCTACCTTTTTAAGGAGATAAAAAATATGCCGGTTAAAATTAGATTGGCCAGACATGGCTCAAAGAAACGACCCTTTTATAGAATTGTTGTGGCTGACGTTGAAAGCCCAAGGGATGGAAAATACCTTGAAGCTGTCGGATCTTATAACCCCTTAAAAGATCCTGCTGAAGTTTCGCTAAAGGAAGAACGAATCAGGTACTGGATGAATCAAGGGGCTATTCCTACAAACACTATAAAAAGCCTTTTTAAAAAAGAAGGTTTGTCCGTAAATCCTGATTAGTGTTATAATTATTGCAGCTACTCAGGTTGGTTAGGCTGAAGACTGAAGACTTTTAGGGAAAAGACTCACAGAAGCCAATATTTTCTTAAAGCGGCCGGAAATTTTGTCCTAAACATAGAGAATAACGCTCAGGAATCATTTGTTTCCTTCAGCCTATAGCCTTCAGTCTAAACACCTGAGTAGTTACTAATTATTTACCCTGAATCTCAATACCAACAAAGGAGAGGAAGCTATGAAAGATCTGATTACGCATATTGCACAGGCTCTGGTAGATTATCCGGAACAAGTATCTGTTTCAGAGGTAGAGGGTAACCAGACTTCGGTACTCGAACTTAAAGTAGCAAAGGACGATCTGGGAAAGGTAATTGGGAAACAAGGCCGAACAGCACGGGCAATGAGGACTATATTAAGCGCTGCCTCTGCCAAGATAAAAAAACGCACGGTTTTAGAAATCATAGAATAAGGAGGCAAGTAAAAATAAGTTGTACGGATTGCAAAAGGACAAGCAAGATGTGTAAGTTATTTTTACTTGACCACTAATCTCGTGGGAAATAATGGTTCTCTTCTTATTGCAAAGATAGTCGGCACGCATGGTCTAAAGGGAACCTTCAAGGTCTATTCTTATTCTGAATCTTTGTCTGTCTTTAAACCTGACAGTTTAATTCTCATAAGAAATACAAAAGGATATGAAGAGATCCATGCGGTCAACTGGGCCAAACCCCACAAGCAAATCATTTTATTGTCTCTGAAAGGTATTACTGCTATCTCTCAGGCGGAACCATTAATCGGTTCTGAGCTTTTTATAACCAAAGCAGATCTTCCAGAACTGGAAGACGAAACCTATTACTGGTTTGATATTATAGGCCTTTCTGTTTTTACAATAGATGACGAGTACATCGGTCGTGTTGAATCAATAATTCCAACGGGCAGTAATGATGTCTTTGTTGTGAAAGGCGGGGATAAAGAAATTCTGATTCCTGGGATTGAATCAGTGGTTTTATCGATAGATCTTAACAAGAAAATAATGACGGTGGATTTGCCTGACGGTTTATGATGAATTTCATTGTCCTGACTATCTTCCCGGAAATGTTTAAGCCCTTTTGGGCGCACGGCATTATAAAAAGGGCGATAGAACGGAATAAGATATCCGCTTCCACCATAAATATCAGAGATTTTGCAGAAGGCAGGCATAAAAGCACTGATGACCGTCCCTATGGCGGTGGTTGCGGAATGGTTATGAAACCGGAACCCCTTGCCGGCGCTATTCGATTGGCCCAAAAAAAATCTCCTGATTCTATAACGATTCAGCTCACACCTCAGGGCAGAGTTTTTAATCAAAAGATTGCTCAAAAACTTGCCTTATATGATGGGCTTATTCTGGTTTGCGGTCGCTACGAGGGAATAGATGAACGCATCCGCCTGAATTTAATAGATGATGAAATTTCGATAGGCGATTATGTACTTACCGGAGGCGAGCTGGCATCAATGGTGCT
>JAUWQK010000118.1 GCA_030611115.1 Deltaproteobacteria bacterium | reverse complement strand
TCTGTTCTGAATTAAAAAATATTAAAAAATCACTAAACTAAACAAAATTATATTCCTCCATAATAGAGCCCTTTGAAAAATATTCAATTTTGTTCAACCTAAGTTGAGCGTTTTTTTGCAAAAAAATGTGCCAAGGTCTTGATGCAGCAAGGTTTGCGAAAATCGTAGGCATACCAATGGATATGTCGAGACTTTTCGCAAGTCCTTGATGCGCAAGAGATTGGTGCAAGTCGAGTAAAAAATCGTTCAATTTAGGTTCAAGTAAGGCGAAAATTTTAACTGCAGGAATACATTGAGTATTCCGAGGCTTAAAATTTGAGCCTGACGCTGGCACTTTAGTGACACAAAGTGAAGCATCAGCGCTAACCTTTTAGCGCCAATTGGACAAAATGGGACGCTTTGCAAAGGTCTCTAATAACCAGCAGGGAACCAGCCTATTAGTTACTGTATCAGCAAGCAACCCATCCGGAATCAGCTTTTGCCGTTTCACTCATTCCGCTATCGAAGATAAAATAAAGTGGGGCGTGCATGAAATCCGTTTTAAAGACTTAATTGGGTGACGAAGCCTGAATGCTGTGAAAAATATGGGCTATTGGGTTTGTAAGAATTAAGTAAAGGGGTAAATTTTAATGAACATAGTTGAATTAAAAGACAAGAAAATAAGTGAACTGACAGATATGGCAAAGAGTTTTAATATTGAGGGTGCTGCCGGAATGCGAAGGCAGGATCTTGTTTTTGCCCTTCTGCAGGCCCAGATTGAAAAGGATGGTTTAATATTCGGCGAAGGAACACTTGAGATTTTGCCTGACGGATTCGGGTTCTTGAGATCGCCTAATTCCAATTATCTTCCCGGCCCTGATGACATTTATGTTTCTCCGTCACAGATACGTCGTTTCAATCTGCGGACTGGAGATACTGTGTCGGGGCAGATCCGACGGCCAAAGGAGTCTGAACGGTATTTTGCGCTTTTGAAAGTTGAGGCTGTAAACTATGAAGATCCTGAGGTGGCCAGGGAAAAAATCCTTTTTGACAATCTGACCCCGCTTTATCCTGACAGAAAAATAAACCTTGAAGCTTCTTCCGATAATTACTCCACACGAATAATGGATCTTATGATTCCTATTGGTTTTGGCCAGAGGGGCCTGATCGTTTCACCTCCCAGGTCAGGGAAAACAATGCTTTTGCAGAATATTGCCAACAGCGTTATTGCCAACCATAAAGATATTATTCCTTTTATTCTTCTGATTGATGAACGCCCTGAAGAAGTGACGGATATGCAACGATCAGTTAATGCGGAAGTCATAAGCTCAACTTTTGATGAACCTGCCGAAAGACATGTTCAGGTCGCCGAAATGGTGATCGAAAAGGCAAAAAGGCTGGTGGAACACAAAAAGGATGTTATTGTTCTGCTGGATAGCATAACAAGACTTGCGCGTGCCTATAATTCTGTTATGCCGCCAAGCGGAAAGATTCTTTCCGGAGGAGTTGATTCAAATGCTCTCCAGCGGCCGAAACGTTTTTTTGGCGCGGCCAGAAATATTGAAGAGGGTGGAAGCCTTACTATTATAGCAACCGCTCTGGTTGATACAGGAAGCCGGATGGATGAAGTTATTTTTGAGGAATTCAAGGGCACAGGCAATATGGAAATTCAATTAGATAGAAGACTTTCTGATAAAAGATTATTCCCTGCGATTGATATAAAGAAATCAGGTACCCGGAAAGAAGAGTTGCTGCTGGATGAAGAGACTCTTAACCGTGTCTGGATATTAAGAAAACTCCTTTCCTCATTAAATCCTTCAGACAGTATGGAATTTTTACTTGAAAAAATGAGCGGAACAAAGGATAATAAGAGTTTTTTAAATTCAATGAATTCATAATAAGGGAGTATAAAATGAAAGCTGACATACATCCTAAGTACTCTAATACTACTATTACGTGTGCATGTGGAAATGTGATTGAACTCGGTTCAACAAAATCAAATATACGGATTGAAATATGTTCAAAATGCCATCCATTTTTTACAGGCAAGCAGAAACTCATTGATACAGCCGGTAGAATTGAACGTTTCCGCAAAAAATATGAAAAGTTTCAGAAGTAACTTAGTGTCGCAAATTTGGCCGTCATTCCCGCGAAGGCGGGAATCCAAAAGCACCGAAGTAGTCAGAAATGCTTGTCCTCGACCTGATCGGGGACTGGATTCCCGCCTTCGCGGGAATGACGAGTACCTGATACGATATTTCACGCATGACACGACACTACGAATAAAGTAAGGTTGTAACATTTCAATAAATTGTGGTATTGGTTTCTGGATTCCTGCGAAGGCTGAAATTATGCATAAAACAAAACTGTTTTTTCATCCGATTCTTATCTTTATTTTATCGGTAGTAGCCCTGGCATTGTCTCTGATCCTGTATATCCACTGGTACATGGAGGTCAGCACAGGACTTAAAGCTGTTATGTTAAGATTTGACCTTGATTCCAGTCAGGTTCTGGAACCTCAGACCTGGGTAGTTATTATGGTTCTTTCGATTCTTGTCGGTATAATTCTTATGGGTATATTGATGATATTTGTTTATACTCAGAAAACAGCTCAACTTTATAGACTGCAACATAATTTCATCAATAATTTTACCCATGAGCTGAAAACTCCAGTTACTTCATTGAAGTTATATCTGGAAACATTTTTAAAGCATGAGCTTTCCAGAGAAGATCGGCTTAAATACATCCGCTATATGCTTCAGGATGTAACCCAGCTTTCTGACAACATAAACCGCATATTGAATCTTGCCAGAATTCAAAGCAAGAATTATAAAGGAAATTTTTCTACAGAAAATATCAATCAAGTAGTTAAACAATTTCTTAAAAACAACAACCATTTTTTTCAGAATTGCGAGATAAACATTCATAATCCATCCGGCCGGTCCTTTTCTTGTCGGATAGATTTGTCTTTATTTGAGATGCTCCTTATGAATTTTTTGACTAATGCTGTTAAATATAACGCGTCGGAAAGACCCAAAATAGATATTACTTTTGAGCCCCAAAAACGTGAATTACACATACATTTTGAGGACAACGGGATTGGATTTGATAAGAATGAAACCAAGAAAATATTCAGGAAATTTTATCAGGCCGGTCGGTCTGATAATATGTCGGCAAAGGGCAGCGGTCTTGGTCTGCATCTTGTCCAGAATATTGCTCGAATCCATAAAGGAAAAGTCATTGCGGAAAGTAAAGGAATAGGAAAAGGATCGGTTTTTACTTTAATTCTACCCTTGGGGATTGGGGATTGATGACTCTTGACTGATGATTGTTGACTGTTGACTGATGATTGAAGGTATTCTATTAATTTTAATCCGCAGATTACACGGATTTTCGTGATTTATTGGGTTAAATTTCCAAAAGCTTGCTTCGGCGTAGTTTCATTTAAAATGACAGAGCGAAGCGATTCCACAAATCGACAATCATCAATCGACAATCATCAATTTTGATAGGGTGCTTTCATGAATGATGTCGATAAGAAGCGTATTCTTGTAATTGAAGATGAGAGACATATAGCGGAAGGTTTAAAATTGAATCTTTCACTCCAGGGATATGATGTAATTATTGCTTCAGACGGTGTTTCAGGCCTTAAAAAATGGAAAGAATGGATGCCGGATCTGATAGTGCTTGATATAATGCTGCCGGGAATTGACGGATTGTCTGTGCTTCAAAATATCCGTCTTGAGGATGAACGGATTCCTATACTTATTTTATCAGCCAAGGGCGAACCCGATGACAGGATAAAAGGTTTTTCTTATGGGGTAGATGATTATCTTTCAAAGCCTTTCAACCTCGAAGAGTTTTTGCTGAGAGTTGAAAGACTTTTAACCAGGGGATCCTGGAACCGTGGGGAAAATGATATAAACGGCTCCGGTCTTGCTTCATTACCGAAAACCTATGCTTTTGGAGGCAACCACATCAATTTTGAGACTTCCGTTGCAGACTGTAAATGCGGAAAAATAAATCTGACAGAGCAGGAAGTAAAACTTTTAAAACTTTTTATTGCAAATCGAGGCAAGCCGCTTTCCAGAAGCAAACTTTTGGAAATAGGCTGGGGTTACAATAGAGATACGACAACCAGAACTGTAGATAATTTTATTGTGAGGTTTAGAAAGTATTTTGAGGATAATCCCAAAAAGCCGGTGCATTTTAAAAGCCTCCGTTCAATCGGCTATGTTTTCGATCAAGATTGACGGCTTTGTAAAAAGTTCATTTTCTGCGTTGCGCTGCATCCTTCGTCATTGCGACGTAGCTATAAGTACGTCTCTCTCCTCAGGATTTGCGCGCCTTGAAACTGAAGCTTTTTACTTTGCCATCTAAATTACGAGTTATTATAAGGATTGTGGAATGACACCACAGGAAGAAAAAACAATTAAAAAATGGAATGATGGATTATCCGGTAACATCGAAATAGATCTGATTCTGACAAAAGATGAAAGAGATTTTGAGTTTAGAGAATTCAGTGATAAATTATCAAATCTTGCTTCCAAACTCAGTATTAATCAAATCAAGGATGATGAAAACCAGGTGCCTGCCATCAAGGTGGGCAGAAGTATATATTACCATGCCATACCTCTTGAGGCTGAATTAGAGCCATTTCTTGAAGCACTGACTTTACTTGACGGCAATTCGTTTAAATTAACCGGCGAAGTGCAAAATCGACTTGATAAAGTTAAAATTCCCGCTGATCTTAAATTATATATAGCAAAACAATGTCCTTTTTGCCCGAAAAGTGTTAAGCAGCTTATTCCCCTTACTTTTGCGAATGAGTTAATAAAGCTTGAAATTATTGACGGCACACTTTTTCCTGAAATTGCAGAGCTGAATAATATTCGATCCGCACCAACGCTTTTGCTGGATGAAAACTTTCAAGCTGTGCGGGTAGGATTAAGCCGCCAGTTTAAAATCTAATTCCTTCGCTTCGAACCATTTGTCACTTTCTTTATTTCTTTTTAAGGCGGTGATTGTTGCCAGGCTTACAGAGCCTGTTTTTGACCAGCTCATCCCATTATGTTTTTGACGCTCTGAAACTACAAGATCATTCATCTTTTCACCAATGGCGCTCGAATTACACAAACCAAGTTCTTTCCTGGCTGCATA
>JAUWQK010000207.1 GCA_030611115.1 Deltaproteobacteria bacterium | reverse complement strand
TATAGTGCGTCGCAAATGAATTGATACTCTTATTGTACAATGCAACTGATGTAACACTGTATCATGTATGCCGGTTTGGGACGCACAAACATGGCTTTTTGATTTTTGCGCTAAAATCAAGGGGATATAAATTTTAGCATCAATTCATCTGCAAAGACCTATAAGTGGCGGCAAGTTTGCCGTGGTCAAGGAAAAAAGTATGGTGGGCTAATGAAGAGACCTGATACATGTAGTGCGTTGTAAACATTATGGTTATCTTTCTTTGTTCATTTATCTGCTTTAGAGTATTTATAACAGCAGCCTGATTTTCCACATCTAAATTCGAAGTGGGCTCGTCACACAAAAGCACTTCAGGGGAAACAGCCAGCGCTCGGGCAAGTGCTACCCGCTGAGTCTCACCGCCTGAAAGCCGGTGCGCCTGAGCCTGGACAAAATCACTCATTCCAACAAGATCAAGGGTTTCTTCAATAATAATTCCCCTCTTTTTTTTAGGAATACCCCTGATTTTTAAGCCGAATTCCACATTTTTATAAACCGTGCCTGTAAATAAAATGGGGTGCTGATCTATCATAACTACTTCCCTGCGCAAGTTTTGCAGGTAAGACTCGAAAAAACTTACCCGAGCTGAATGGTAAAAGATATCTCCGGTGGCAGGAGCCTCAAGAAAACCCAGGATGTTCAACAGGGTAGTTTTGCCGGCACCGTTTGGCCCAAGCAAGGCGTAAATTTTCCCTTGTTCAATTTCCATTAAAGGAATATCCAGGACTGTCCTTGAACCGTATTTCCTGGTTATCTTTGATAATACATAAAGCATCAGGCTCTGGTTCTCCCCTGGAAAAAATTAAAAATGAGATTAATACCAAAGCTTAATACCAGTAATATAATACCCAGAGCTACAGCCAGGATGAATTCTCCCTTATCGTATTCCAATGCCATAGCAGTAGTCATAGTACGTGTAAAACCTTTCGCATTTCCTCCAAGCATCATACTTATACCCACTTCAGCAATAACCCTGCCAAATGCGGCTATCACTGCAGCAACTATCCCGAACCTGGCCTCTCTGAATATTACACAGGCTGCCTGCAGGCGATTAGCTCCCAAAGTCATGGCGGTTTTACGGTATCTTTCATCAATCCTGCTTATAGCAGCTATTGTCAGGGTTGCTACTATGGGCAGGATTAGTATGATCTGGCCGATAACTATGGCTTTCTGAGTGTAAAGCAGATCTAAAGAACCAAGAATACTTCTTCTTGAGATAAATGAATATACAAAAAGACCTATAACCACAGTGGGAAGGGCAAGCATTGTATTCAGGCATATTATAAGAATACGCTTACCTTTAAAAGATCCGTAAGCTATTAAAAAACCCAGGGGTACGCCCATCAGGCTTGCGAAAAAAGTGGAAATACCGCTCACCTTAAGAGATACCCATACAATTGAAAGCACTTCCGGATTTAAGGATGCAATAAGAAGAATTGCAGATATAAAGCTGTCAGTTAGAAGTTGCATGGATAAAAAAGCTGCTTTCCCATAAGCCTGTAATTTGCTATCAGGGACTGCGCTTTAGGTGAGATAAGCCAGATTGCAAACTTTTCAGCCAGTTCATATTTCACATGCGGATGCCTAACAGGATTGACAGGAATCACTCCATATGGGTTATTTAAAAAAAGATCTCCTTCACACATGATTTGCAGGTCTATGCCTGCTTTCCTGCCGTATTTATATTTTATATAAGTACCTCTATCAGAAAGGGTATATGCATGTTTTTCGTCAGCATATATTATTGTTTTTCCCATACCCTGGCCTATTGAAATATACCAGGCCATGGAATTTTCAGGAAATGCAAAGCAGATTTCTGTTTTCTTCCTTTTTTTTAATATCTCGGTTTTTCTCACTTCTAAAGAAACTCCTGATATTTTCCAAAGAGCCTGTTCCCTGGTGTGAGTACCGCTGTCGTCACCACGGGATATAAACAGAGCTTCGGCTTTGGCTATTCCGGCCAATGCAGCGGCTGCACTGCTTTGGCCTTGAATGCCGGCGGGGTCGTCTGAAGGCCCCAGTATTACAAAATCATTATGCATTACAGCATATCGCTTTGTGCCGTAGCCCTCTTTTATAAATTTTTTTTCTCTTTCCTTTGCATGAACAAAAATCACATCCACATTGCCATCTATCCCGTCCCGAATAGCTGCACCCGTACCTTTAGCAAATACCTTTACACGAATTCCCGTATCCTTCTCTAATTCAGGAAGAAGTACATCAAGCAGGCCTGATGCCTGAGTGCTTGTTGTCGTAGCCATTTTAATAATTTTATCTTCACCAAGCGCAACCCCGTAAATCAGTAAAATTGCTATTAAGGGCAGTATTGCTTTTAAAATTAAATTTCTTTTCTTCATTTTTTTCCTATTAAAAGTTAAGTTGAGCGATTAGCTGTTAGCCATTAGCGTTTAGCTTTGAAAAATCAGGGCATTACGTTAATTAGAAATAACACCCAATGGGTGAAAGTTTGTAATAGTAAAACATCCTGTAATCATTAACCTAATAGCTAACCGCTAAAGGCTAATCGCACAATTTAGGTAAAAGTTAGTTGTTTTTTGGATAAACCACTTTGCCTGAAAGTTTAAGGTCGTATCCGGAAAAATTTGCACCAAGCTTCTTAAATGAATCTTCTGCAAGCAACCCGAGAAAGAACTGAACACCTTTGTCAAAAAAGCGCTCCTTTGAAATCATAAGGTCGTATCTTTCCCAGCGAACAGGTATAAAATCAAGATCAAGAAGCCCGGCAACAGCGCTTATGCCAGGGCCGGCATCAGCACGGCCAGATAGAATTTCAAGACCAATATCCAGATGGCTGGTAAATTCATTATGATAACCATCAATCTTTTTGCCTTCGATACCTTGTTTCTTAAGCTCCTTGTCAAGCAAAAGACGTGTGCCGGTACCGATAGGGCGGTTTACAATCTTTATTTCCTTTCTTGCCAGATCTGAAATTTTATTAATGTTTTTTGGATTCCCCTTTTGTATAATTATGCCCTGTTCCCTACGGCAAAAATTAACTACAGCAGGCATCTTCTCAAGCTCTTGATTAGCAAACTCAAAATTGTATTCTTCCTCATTATCCTGCAACAGATGACTCGACGCCATGTGACATTTATTCTGCCG
>JAUWQK010000243.1 GCA_030611115.1 Deltaproteobacteria bacterium | reverse complement strand
CGATCTTGGCAACATCCGCACCATATGAAACAGTAAGTGAAAACAAAAATAAGATTGCAGCAGCAAAAGCTATTTTTGCGGTTTGCATTTTATCCTCCTATTAATTCAATTAAAACGCCGCTCCCATTGTAAAATCCCAGCGACCGCCTGTATCCTCTCCCTCTTCAGGATCCAGTATATATCCATTTTCAAGGCGAATAGGACCTATGGGAGAATACCATCTAAAACCGTATCCGGCGCTTTGTCGCATATCACCCAGTTTTATGCTTCCAGCAGACTCATATACGTTGCCGGTATCATAAAATATAACACCGACAATTCCTGCTTTTTCGATTAAAGGAAATACAAATTCGATGTTAAACTGGACATATGCTTCTCCTCCGATCTCAGCGCCATCTTCATCTGTAACATGAATATCCTGCCAGTCAAATCCGCGCATTGAATTCATACCGCCAAGATAGAAGCGTTCGTAATCCGGGAGTTTTCTTCCGGAACTTTCTTTTACATAGCCTATTTCACCATGCATAAAACCAACTGTTCCCCAGAACAGAGGTATATACCAGCCTGTTTCCGCCAAATATTTTGTAAAGCCGATATCACCGCCGAGACCCGCATATTCCATACTTATACTGTGATTCTGGCCTTCCGTTGGATTAAAAATTCTGTCCCTCGAATCGTAACGCAGTATAGTGGATATACTGCTTAAAACATTTTTGCCTTCCATTTCCCTGATATTTTTTGAAGCGTCCGCATCAATATTGGAAATGTCGCCGATCTCATATTTATATGACAAATAGAGCCTTGTAAAATCATAGATCGGATAGCCGAATCTCACACCACCGCCTGTACTTTGCTTATCGTATGAATCGTAATCTCTATCCCAGTTGTAAAGATCAAAACCGGCTGATAATGGAATATCAAAAAGCCATGGTTCTGTAAAACTTAAGGTGTATCTGTTTGTTCTTCCGCCGATTTCTCCTTTCAGCTTTAGAATCTGGCCGCGTCCGAAAAGATTCCTCTGGGATATGGACGCCATGAGAAATAGATTTTCAACGCTGCTGTAACCGCCCCCAAAACTGAAAGTGCCGGTCGGCTTTTCAGAAACATCGATTTTCAATATCATCCTGTCATCTGAGCTTCCCTTTATTGTATTAACCTTAATGTCCTCGAAGAAATCAAGCCGGTAGAGATTACGCATCCCTCTTTTTAATCGACGTCCGCTGAAAAGTTCCTGCTCATAAACCTTAAGTTCGCGGCGTATGACTTTATCCCTTGTTTTTGTGTTTCCGGCAATAATAATTTTTTCAAAATATACCTGCTTGCCTTTTTTAATGACATAAATGATGTTTACCATAAGTTGATCAAAATCTTTGTCAATACGTGGCGTTATTTCCGCGTACGCATATCCTTCGTCAGAGTATATATCTGTGAGGGCAAGCACATCATTTCGAACAACTTCACGGTTGAAAAACTCTTCTTTTTTTATCTTGAGTTTTTTGGCTAATTCTTCTTTTGACAGAACTATGTCTCCTTCGATATCAACCTTTCCAACCTTGAACCGTGGTCCTTCATCTATTTTTATCGTAATATATATCCACTTGTCCTTATATTCGATCTGCTGCTCTCCAATCCTGGCATGTATATATCCGTTATTATTATAAAAAGCCGAAAGCCTGGCAATGTCCTGATTAAGATCTTCTATATTCAGCTCTCCGGATGAAGTCAGCCACGAAAAAAAACCCTTTTCCGACGTTCTCATCAGGCTCTTGAGTTTGTCACCGTCAAATGCATTGTTCCCTTCAAATATTATTTTTTTTATTTGAACTTTTTCGCCTTCCTCAATGATAAACTCAAGGTCTGCCTGATTGTGTTCAAGTTGCTTTAAATCGTAATCCACTTTAATATTATGATAGTTCTTTTCCTTGTACAGTTCTTCTATCCGTTTGATATTACTGTTTATCTTAAATATATTTAATATTGAGCCCGTCCTGATGTTTAAATACTCCTTTATTTCTTCATCTTCATAAACTTTGTTGCCTTTAATGTTGATTACCCTGATAGTCGATTTTTCTTTGACTTTGAATATAATTATTTTTCCTTCAGGTTTATCATCAGACTCAATCCTGATGTTTTCAAAATAACCCATTGAATATACAGACTTTAAGTCCTCTGAAATCTTTTTGGCATTGAAGATGTCGCCCTGTCTTGTTTTTATGTATTTTTTTATGGCATCCGTTTCTATGCGTTTATTTCCTTCAACAAGCACTGCGGCAATTTTTTCATGCTTGAAAATTCTAATACCAAAGTTTTCTGAAAGTTTTTTTACGCTTCCGAACAGATTTTCTACGCCTTTTCCTTCAACAAATAAAATGGTTGGCGGCTCATTATTAAAAGATTCCAGCATTTTTGCGTCTATGCTGAATTTTTGTCCCAGCCAGGTCAGGCTTCCCCAGACAACATAATCAGCTCCGCTCTTAATGCC
>JAUWQK010000246.1 GCA_030611115.1 Deltaproteobacteria bacterium | reverse complement strand
AGTATTGTAGAGATAATCTATATGCTCTTGTCTGTCCGTGTACACCTCGTGAGGAACACGCGGCCGGATGGCCCACCTGGAATCTATCCTTTTGTCAGAAAGATTGTTTTCTTTTGTTTTCATTTTATCTCCAAAGCAGTGTTAAGGGAAGCGCTTACTGAAAATCCAACACATCCTGCTTCATAAAAATAAAATATCCTTCACCTGGAACAATCGGGAACTCAACTCCCGCAAGTTGGCCGTTCGGAGCGAGGCCGGCTGTGTTAAAAGCGCCCTTTTCCGTTTGAAACTGCCTCATTCATACTGAATTTTCTCTTCATTCGAGTCTATTTGTGTCAATTCGTGGCTGAGTATTTACCCAATTCTTTCACCAGCGCATTAAAGACTTCCTGGTTTGTTGCCTCAGGGTTCTGCGACAGGTAGTTTGCAATGCTGTTTGCCACAAAGGCAGTGGAAATGGAGGTTCCCGCATAGGCCCCGGGATCTCCCTTATAACCCACAGGTAATGTGGCGAATCCGGGAGCATACAGCATCACGAAACTTCCATAATTTGAATTTTTCCAGGCTTTACCGCCCGGTTCAAGCGCACTTACGCCAATAACAGATGAATAGGCGGCAGGATAGAATGGTTTTCCTGTCGGTTCATTTCCGGCGGCTGCGACAATAATGAGATTCTTTGAACTTGCGTAATCGAGAGCATTCTCCAGAAAATCGCTTCTGGTTTCTGATCCCCAGCTTAAACTCATTACACGTGCGCCATTGTTTAAGGCAAAATCAATACTTTCCATTATGTTAAAATTTGATGTAAAACCATTATCGTCAAAAGTTCTGACGGGAATTATGGGAATTTGAGTCTCTGAACCTGTTTTGACTCCGTAAGGTTTGACAACCCCGGCAGCGATTAAGGCCATCTGTGTTCCATGGCCAAAGGGATCTGAAATAAATTCATCAGGGTTCAAAGCATCAAGTGAGGCCAGAACAAAATCTTCCAGACCGGAATCAGGAATCAGGCCGGTATCGAGAATAGCAACCGGCGCCGCGCCCCGTGGCTCAGGAATATTGTAAGAGTCGGAGGTAGGTATGTTTGGAGCGGAGATTTTGAAGGGCACGGAGATTGGATAGGCATAGTTAGGTTCGGCTTTTGCGATCCCGGGATGCTTTGTGATCTGTTCCACGAGAGAAGTAATATCGGAGTTTTCAGGAAGGCGAATTTTATAAATCCCCATAGCAGCATTTCCGGCCATTACTCTTCCGCCGATTTGCCTCAGAAGTCTTTTGAATTCCAGAAGGTTCATTTCCGGCATGAGTCTCAGAAGGATCTCATCCTGAACAAATAACGATCCATCTCCGGGATTTCCTGCAATAGCCAGGCCAGATCTCGTGCCGAGAGGTTTCATAAGTCCTTTATTGCCCGGCTTGAAGACATGGATTTCAGCCAGCTTGACAACGGGACCGGGTGGTCCCTCGATAGATCCCCAGATCAGAACATAGCTAAAGGATTTGAGTATCGAGTCGAGGCCTTCTTGTATGTCCCGATCTTTAAATGATGCTGATATCTTTGGGTTAAGTTGTGGGTCAATGCATATCTTTATGCCCAGATCGGCCATGCGCTGCAAAATGCTTTGCAGGGGAGCCTGGTCAGCATGAAGCGAAAGTTTGTCTACGGTAATCCGTACATCAAGGAGTCGATTGCAAAAACCCTGCTCCTGTTCGAGGGCAAGGCCCACGGTGCCTGCATTTGCAACACACAGCAGAATGATGAGCATTGTACTGTAATATATGAATATTTTTTTCAAGGATGATGAAAGCATCATTTTTCTTTTATATTTTCTTAGGTTGAATAAAGCCACACCATTTTTTAGTATCTTCTTTATGCCAGTGCTCCACTGCATGGGGGTTGGGTTAGGGAATTTTTTCCACCGTCAATTATATCCTTTGCAATTATTTTACAAACATCTTGCATGGTTTCGTATTCCGGCTCTTTTATCCAGTTGATTTTGATTAATCTTCGTGTATCAAATTCATAAACCGATTGTGAGACTTCAATTTCATTCACCCATGTATCTTTCTGCCGGGCATAGTTTATCATCATTTCCCATGTAAAAGTATATTTCATCGAAAGAAAAATCAAATCAGCAACATCTTTTGCTTCGTCACGGGACAGAGCACATATTTTGTTGCTCAATATATTTTCCCACGAATCAATTCTGTGAAAGAAATTAGCAGATTGCATTTCACCTGTATGAAATAATACATCATTCACAAATTCAATTTTCAAATGATATTCTTCATTATGGATAAAAATCCGTGCAAAATCTTCACTTAACAAAGCTATTTCAATCTCAGAGAAATGATTCTGTAATTGCGAAATGATTTTATTTGATGATTGTTTAAAATTGTTTTCCCTGTTTACAAAAAGGTCCAAGTCATCGGAATACCTGTGTTTAAGGTAATGCC
>JAUWQK010000177.1 GCA_030611115.1 Deltaproteobacteria bacterium | reverse complement strand
AACCGTGAACCCTGAACCGTTACTATTTTAAGTAACTAAGCTCTTTTGGAAGAGGTACGCCTTTTCCCATTGTATCCTCACCATAATTGACACTTGTAAGGATTTTAATGTCTCTTAACGCGCGAACATCTCCTTCAAATTTAACCTCGGTTATATTTTCCTTCTGGATCTTCCCTCCTGCCCACTGTATATCAAGAACGCTGCTCGCATCAAACCTGTCTTCTCCAACACAAAGTTCCACCTGACCGCCGTAGTGCCGAACAATTTTGGCAACCAGAAGACTGGGCCTGCTGTGGAAACCCAGTTTAACCGGAACACCTACAGAAATTGAAGAACGCTCAATGTTTTCATTCAATATCTTACCGGCCAGGTTTTTACCGGTTGTCAGGAAGTGACAGACATAATAAAGTCCGTAATTAATTGTCCGATCAAGAAGAACTTCAGGATCAACAAGTAATGATAGCTGTTCCTGAACCTTTTTGTAGATGTTCTTATAACCTGCCTCATGGAGGTGGCGCTCATGAAAATGCAGAAGCCTTCCTGTCATTTGAAGAAGATGAAATACAACTGAAAAATAACCGCGGAGATCCTTGAGTTTCCTGTTGCCGAACCTGTATCCACCATGTATTACATATGTATCAAAAGCAGACTGAAGGTTGTGTACGAGCATCTCAAATTGTCTTATCTCAACCTCATTGATCTTGTCGGGAACAATCTCCAGAATCTTTTTCAAATCATAGGGTTCATAAAAACCAAGATGATCAAAATTTCTTGCAATACATAGAAACTCGCTGGCAATTTTAATTATATGCTTCTTCTGCAGGTCTTTGTCTTCATCATCAATATCATAATCAAGCAAATCATTTGTTGTAACAGCCGGGAATTCAAAAGTATCAAAATTATCATCAGGTACAGGTATGTTCAGTCGACGGGCTTCATCAAGAATAACCGGAGCAAGTTTCATTAGAGACTTTATCAAAAAATTAAATGTTGCCCTGCCTTCCCTCTCAAAGTCTTCAGTATTCACAAGATCATAAAAAACAAGGCGGTTTAAAATGTGTTTCTGTGAATAGCTGCCAATGCTCAAATGCCTGACAGCAGCAGACAGCTCTCTATAATAATACCAGTTCTTATTGTTTTTTGCCCCGTGATAATCAAGAAAATCTTCCAGGATCTGAGATGATTCTATTAGTCTCGAAAAAAGCTTTTTTGTAAAAAAAACACTGTCTTGCTTAAAATTTGAGATGTAAACACAACATCTAAGATAATCATAAGAAAATATCTTAACCTTTTCATCAAAAGAAAAATTCTTTAATACACCTTGCAATTAACTTAGCTCCCCCTGACTACTGACCACTGACCTCGTTGCTCGTTACTCGTTGCTCGTTCCGAAAAGGAAATAGGAAAGAGTGAACCAGAGAAACGGAGAGGCGGAGAGGCGGTGAACTGTCCTTTATTCACCGTTTCGCCGTTTCACCGCTTCTCCGGATCATCAGTTCCTCTTTCCTATTTCCTCTATCCTCTATTCTTCTCACCCTCCGACCTCTGACCTCCGACCCCTGCATTTCACATCATATCTTTCTGGGTCTCAGAAATAATATTATCAAGTTTATTTTTTAAGTTTTCCGGCAGTCCTTCAATATCTACATTCAAAAATCCGCGGACAATTGTCGATACTGCCTCATCCTCATCAATGCCCCTTGCCATGAGATATTCAATTTCATGCTGATCAATTTTGCCTACCGAGGCTTCGTGAGACATTTCAACATTCGGCACATATCCCTTAAGCTCAGGTATCGCATGCATAAGTCCATCATTTATTATCAGGCCTTTGCATTCAAGGTGTGCTTTTATGCCGGCGACTTTTCCAATCAGGTTTCCCCGGGCAATAATTGTCCCGCCGGTCGTAATTGCACGCGATATTATCTCTGCACGTGAATCAGGTGCGTTTAATACGATTTTTGATCCCACATCCAGAAAGCTGCCCTTACTGGCTACTAATATGCTGTTAAAACGGGCAACAGCTCCTTTGCCATTAAGATATGTAGTAGGATACATCTGAAGAGAGCCGACTGGCTTTAAAGATATATAGTTAGAAATAATAAGCCCGCCCTCATCAACATTTATAACTGTTCTGGGTCGGACGTTTATCTCTTCACCCCAGTCATGGATCATGGTAAATATAAGTTTTGCGCCTTTTTTTACGTAAAATTCAGATACACCGATATGCAAACCTGATACCAGATGCGGAGCTGTGGCACACCCTGTTATAATATGAAGCTCCGAACCTTCTTCGGCTATTACGACATTATGAACGTTTTGCGAAAACTTATCTTTAGCTATATAAAGGCATGCTTGTACTGGATGCTTTGTCTTAACGCCAGGAAGCGACCGTATAAAGTAACCTTCGTGAGGATTTTCCTTAGCCTGGGCTGTAAACTTGTCGGTGTCAGGAGAAATGCTTTTCCACATATAATCGGCAAGCCATTCATGTTTTTCTCTGGCCTTGGATATACTCATTACCTCAACGCCGTCCAATTTGGTTTTGCAGTGTATAACAGACCTGTCTTTCTGTATAAATGTGCCTGCACGACCTGTTTCTTTAGTATCAACGCCGACGTCTAAAAGCTTGTCTGCGTCGGAAGAATCAATCCGGGCCAACTCATTAATATATTTGTGTTCTTCTGTTTTATTCTGATAGTTATCAAGATTAACTTCCAACTCATTATCTATATCGTGCATCTTACACACTCCTCATAGCCGTATTCTCTAATCCAATTTAAAATTTCCCTTGCATTTCTTGAACAGCAAAGAACACCGTTATAAAGCACCTGCCCCTTGTCAGCCGTTATATAATCAAGGATATGGCCGGTATGCGTAATAACCAGTGCGGATTTAGTCCTTTCTTCCACAATGTTTTTATGAGGCCGTTCCTTGGGGCATTTAATCCCCCTTTGCAAAAGAGAATTTATAGTATCACCAATAAGGACAATGCTTTCAAGGTCAACGCCTGATTCAGGTTCATCCAGCAGTACGAGGTCGGGTTGCTGCGCCGTGAGCTGGAGCAGCTCGGAACGTTTAATTTCTCCGCCTGAAAAGTTATGATTTACATCTCGATCTAAAAAATCAGAAAATTTAAGCTGTTTGGAAAGTTCCTCTATATCAATAGGGCGACCGCCACCGCATATTTCAACTATAGACCTTGTTTTTAAACCGTTAATAGTCGGAGGCCTCTGGAATGACACCCCGATACCGAGTCTTGCACGCTCGTGAATAGGCATGTACGTGATGTCTTCACCTTTGAATGTAATTTTCCCATGAGTAACATTATAGCCTGAAAATCCCATTATGGTCATCATCAGGCTTGTCTTTCCGGACCCGTTTGGACCGAAAAGTATATGGGTTTCTCCTTTCGGGATTTCCATATTAACATTTTTAAGTATGCTTTTATTCCCGACTTCTACTTTAAGTTCTTCAATCTGCAGCATAGTTTTCACCTCACCAGTTTCCACAATTGTATAGGAATTACCATTTTTTGCCTAATCAATCCGGTACGATAGAATAGATGGATTGTTGAGCAAAAAGTGCCTAAAGTATATTAAAGTGCCTAAAATGCCTAAAGTTATGGTACGCCTTCGGCGTGCTAATTAATAATATGGGAATAGAAATTGTTACACTTTCTTATGTATTAATAACTCAAAGAATCTTTATATAAAATGGCAGAATACCTTAACTTTAGGCACTTTAACATACTTTAGCTCACTTTAGGCACTTATGTTCAAAACGGCCGGAACAGTCCATAAGCCGAATTTTGTTCCCTGCAGGGGTTACCCCCAACAGGGCAACGATCATTCATCTA
>JAUWQK010000191.1 GCA_030611115.1 Deltaproteobacteria bacterium | reverse complement strand
GGGCTATTTTGATATTTTTGTGCTTTGAGATCGGGCAAAGGTGGCCTGAAGCTGTGATGCATAGTTGGGGAAGTTGTTTCGTCCCCGTTCCTAACCATCTGGTTATAAAATTTATTCTTGTCATAATGTAATTCCATAGCTTGATCTATCGATGGATTGCATGTTATAATTAATATATTTACTCAGGTATTTAGACTGAAGGCTATAGGCTGAAGGAAACAAATGATTCCTGAGCGTTATTCTCTATGTTTAGGATAAGATTTCCGGCCGCTTTAAGAAAATATTGGCTTCTGCGAGTCTTTTCCCTAAAAGTCTTCAGCCTTCAGCCTAACCAACCTGAGTAGTTACTTTTATAGTCACAAAGTTCAGCCAATGGACAGACATCACAGCCCGGGTTTCTTGCCTTGCAAACAGCTCTCCCAAAGTAAATAAGCTGCAATGAAAAGTCGCTCCAGTCCTTTTTGGGAATTAGTTTCATAAGATCAAACTCAATTTTAACAGGGTCTAAGTTTTCCGTCAGGCCAAGTCTTTTTGAAATCCTTGCTACATGAGTATCCACAGCTATCCCCGGAATTCCAAAAGCACTGCCCAAAACAACGTTTGCTGTTTTGCGCCCTACCCCCGGCAGCTTTATCAATTCATCCAATGAGTCAGGAACATTGCCTTTGTATTTCTCAATCAATATCCTCGAACTGTTTTTGATATTCTTTGCCTTGTTTCGAAAAAAACCGGTTGTACGGATCAGTTCCTCAATTGTCTTATTGGAGGCATTGGCGAAATCGTAAGGAGTTTTCAGGTTTTTAAATAATTCTTTTGTTACTGAATTAACCTGTTTATCCGTACACTGGGCGGAAAGCATGGTTGCCACAAGAAGCTCAAAGGGGTTTCTGCATTTAAGCTGTGTCTTGACATTTGGGAAGGTCATTCTTAGTATTTTACGAATCTTATCTGAACGTGTTTTAATATTCATCACTATATTGTATTGTTATGAAATCATCTTTAAAAAAAGTTCGTGCACTGGGTCTAAGCTCCGGTGGTTTGGACAGCATCCTGTCGGCGCTGATTCTGCGCGATCAGGGTATAGAGGTTGAATGGATGTCTTTTGAAACACCATTTTTCTCATCAGCAAAGGCACGGCAGGCTGCATACAAAACAAAAATCCCTATAACAATAAAAAATGTCACCCAGGTCTATCTTAAAATGCTTAAAAATCCCCCCTGCGGATACGGGAAGCATATGAATCCATGCATGGACTGCCATGCTCTGATGTTCAGACTTGCAGGCACAATAATGAAAAACAAAGGCTTTGATTTTGTTTTCAGCGGCGAAGTGCTTGGCCAGCGCCCCATGTCTCAGACTAAACCATCTCTCCGTTATGTGGAAAAACATTCGGACATTGACGGCTATATAGTTCGGCCCTTGAGCGCCAAAAGGCTGCCTTTAACCATTCCTGAAAAAGAAGGTCTCGTAAACAGGGAGCTGCTGCTCGATATTTCGGGAAGATCACGAAAGCCCCAGATAAAACTCGCTGAAAAATTCGGCATTACAGAATATCCTACTCCGGCAGGAGGCTGTCTCCTTACTGATAAAGGCTATTCAGACCGTCTCAAGGATCTTTTTGAACACCAGGACACATACGCTGAAAAAGAACTGCATCTGTTGAAGTATGGCAGACATCTTCGTTTGAACAATAATACAAAACTGATTATAGGACGTACCAAACAGGATAACGAAAAAATAATAAACTACCACAACCCATCCAGGGATACTGTTATAAAAGTAAAAGATTTCCCGGGCCCGATAGTTCTAATACCGAACAAAGCAAGTAAAGACATTATCATAAAGGCGGCATCAATCTGCGCCGGTTACAGCAAAGCGCCAGGCGATACAAGGATTGATGCGCAGGTTGTTAACTCGTGTGGAACTGAAATAATAAAAGTAACAGCAATGTCTCCGGAAGAAGTCAAAAAGCTCTTGATATAGGCCATAATTCAATAGTATCAGAAATTTGAAAACTCAAAATCAACATGTTGACAACCAGAGGCGGTGGGCACTTATGTTCTCACTTTTGCGCTGAGCTGGCCGCATGCTGCCGATATATCCCCGCCCTTGCTACGGCGGACCATAGTAGTACAGCCCTTTTTAGCCAGAATTTCCCTGAAGTTGCTTATTACTGATTCTTCCGGTCGCCTGAAATCACTGCCCTCGTGTTCATTAAAGGGTATAAGATTAATTTTTGATCGCATCCCTTTCAGCAGCTCAGCGAGCTGGTTTGCATTCTCTGCTGAATCATTTATTCCCTTTATCAGAATATATTCGAATGTTATTTTGCTGCCCGGTCTTAAATTATATTTGCGGCAGGCATCAAGCAACTCTTCTATTGGATATTTCTTATTTAAAGGCATAAGAAAGTCACGAGTTTTATTATCTGTTGCATTTAATGATACTGCAAGATTAACCCTTGTTTCATTTCCCAGAGCAGAAAGCTTTGATACAAGGCCTGCTGTAGAGACCGTAACCCTGCGGCTCGAAAATCCAAGTCCAAAATCAGCTTCAGTAATAGTGTGAATAGCTTTTATAACATTCTGGAAATTCGCCAGAGGTTCTCCCATTCCCATAAAAACAATATTTGTAATGCGTTTTGAGCTGATTTGATCTTTTAAGATGTCTCGTACCTGAGCTACTATTTCACTTTTTGATAAATTGCGCACAAAACCGCCTTTTGCGGTAAGACAGAATCTGCAACCCTGTGCGCAGCCCACCTGACTTGATATACAAAGTGTATAATGATCCTTTTCCGGAATCAGTACGCTCTCAATATGATTTCCGTCTTCAAGTCTAAAAAGATACTTTCTGGAACCATCCCGCGATCTTTCAATGTGAATTCTATCAAGTCGGTTAATAGTAAAGTTAAGAGAAAGCAGTTTTCTGATCTCTTTCCCAAGATTTGTCATTATATCAAATGTGTCTGCCTGGCGACTGTAAATCCATTTAAGGATCTGTCCTGCGCGATAATTCTCTATATCACGATCTTCAAGCCATGAAGCCAGTTGTTCTCCGGTTAACTCTTTAATATCTGTTTTGTTCGTTGAAGTTGTCATTATTTATACGTAACTACTCAGGTTGTTGGGTTCACGGTTCACGGTTGGTTGCCTTGATCTTTTCATAAGCCCATAGTCCTTCGCAAATTCCGGTTCCTTTGTCAGACGGTAAACTTTTCGAGCCAATTCACGTGCCAGTTGCCATACCTCAATATCTTCAAACCGTTCAATCTTCATCGCTCTCAGACCTTGAACCATTGAACCGTGAACCTGAGCAAGTTACGATTATTTTTGCTTGACATACCATGGGATAGATATTAGTTTCAACTCTTTTAAAGAATTGATGATTATTGGGTGTAACCTGAGTAGTATTGTTTTTGGTGTAATATGTTTGACAATCTGACCGACAAGCTCGAGTTAGCATTTAAAAAGCTAAAAGGGCACGGCAAATTAACTGAAAAAAATATAGAGGAAGGTCTAAAAGAAGTTCGCATAGCT
>JAUWQK010000179.1 GCA_030611115.1 Deltaproteobacteria bacterium | reverse complement strand
TTGATGGCTATCGATCACTCTGTCGAGAAGATATTTCCAGAAAGAGACATCAAGCTTTCGGCAGGTTTTCTTAAGGCTGGGAAAAGTGTCTCTACAGCGACGACCAACCTCGCTACGGGTGGAACCGCTGATCTTGCGTTTTTTGACATACTCGCGGATGTCTCTCTCACTCAAGTTGTTATGTAACGGGATATCCGGCCGTTCAAGGACCAATAGAAGTTCCGATTTGTTCTTGTAGATTCGCTTAAGGGCCAGATTCAAGATTATGCAGCAGGTTTTGGCGGTAAACAACTTGTCGAAACAGGCTGAAAGCTCCACCTTTTTTGCTTCAGTTGGGTCTTGCTTGAAAAGTTTCAATTGGTCATATAAATCCCAAAATTGGGTTCTGATATCCTCAATGGCTTCTCGTTGTTGATCATTGATCCCAACGATCTTGTTTAGCGTTCGTTCGGCGTGAATCCAACACAGGGCGTGCAAGAATACATTGAACTGTCCGGCGTCATCACTGAGGATGACAAGGTCAGGATTTATGCCATGTTCAAGCACACTGGCCAAAAGGGCGCCTTCGGTTGCAATACGAACATGTATATCGGAAAGGATGTCCAGCTCTTTAAGAAACGATTTCCACTGCTCTGTAGTATTGAAACATGTCAGGTTATGGGATGCTATCTGTGCAAGTTTGCTTTTGGGAAACTTATAGCCAGCCATATACCCAAAAGCATCATCATTTAGCAGATAATCACTGTGTCCTGCCTGCAAGAGTGTCAAAAAGTTAATTCTACTTTTGTAACGGGTGCTTTTAAACCAGGCGAACAATTTATTGCCAATATGGGTGCAGTATCCGTTTTGACCTTTGTGCCGTGCACCTGTATCATCCACATGCACGTAGGGGGACACTTCAAGTCCGGTACACAGAAGCTGGTCTTTCTCCAGGTGGAAGGCATCGTTGCCTTCAGTGATGATGCCGTTGATTTGTCCTGTCGATATATCGATGCCGAACTCCAGCAACTCTTCCCCGATCAGGGGTTGAGTGACATGGGCATGGTAATACTGGTACAAAATAAAGCTGAGCAATGTTGATCCGAAGTGGCCCTTAACTCGCTTTGGGAGTTGTCCAACGATATAAGCACCTGAAGGGGTCTTCCAGCGTTCCAAACGATAGCGGATGTTATGGGCGCGGATTATGATCTCTTGAACTGTGAAACAGTCGTATCCCTTAAACCGGCTGCCTTCAGGCATATTGTCTGGCTTTACATCTATGGTCTCATGGATTGGCAGGTTTTTGCGTCTCTTGGCTGACCCTGGTCGCTTGCCGGATTTTTTCTTTTTGCCTTTTTTCTTCTTATCAGGGCGATTTTCGAGACTGGATGGTCTGATCTTCGGCCTGGGTTTTTGGTTCTTTAGCCTGGCGATTTCGTCTCTTAAGACCTGAACTTGTTCCTGTAGCGACAGGATCAGTTCCTGCTGCAAACTACAAATGTCGAGCAACTGGTCAACAATCGGAGATCGTTGCTCCTCAGGGATATCGGGTATGGGCGGGAGTTTTATGTGATGCTTGACTGTCATGAACCAGCAATAACAGATTTAAGCTCCTGTGTCCAGCTTTTTCTTGAAAAACAGTGACATTGCCCATAGTTATTGAGAAGTTACGTATGTTTAATGTTATCAACAATGCGGTCAAATATAGTGAATGTTTTCCTTTTGACTTTTTCGGTGAAATCATCAGAAGGCTTAAAATAATATAAATTATCGATAAATAGTTGGAAGGAACATTGATCAATAACGATAAGTAAATCAAATGAGCGGCAAGGGAGGCTTGGAAGCCGACTACAACACCTTGTGAGCTTTTTTCAACATTAAATCGTGCCAGTCTGTAAATACCAGAAAACACAAAGAAGAATGCGGAAATCAACAAGAAATCATTTCCCGATTGTAAACTAATAAGGAATGGTGGAATAAGAAAAGCAATTACATCAACTAAAGAATCCAAGTCAGCCCCGAGCGGAGAGAACATATTGAATTTTTTCGCGATAAAACCATCTAAGATGTCAAATATGTCGCAAACAGTCCAAAGCAATAAAGCACCCAACAAAAAATGACAATTTAGCAGTAAATAAATACCGCTTAGTGAAAATGCCAGGGTAAAATATGTGATAAAATTCGGAATGGTTAAATTCTCAAATCGATTATTGATCAACTCTTTGTAAATTCTTCTTTTTGTATTTATGGCAATAGTTTTCATAAATATTACATTTCCTTATTTTGAAAGTTTTCTTAAAAAGTGCCGCTAACGTGGCCTTCAGCGAGCGCGGCTTTTGCGATCCGCTGAAAGAGATGGTTAGCTACTGATTTTTATAATAGTTCTCCAGAATCTATCTTCATTTGTATCTGGAAGCTTCATTACATCGTAAAACTCTTCAAGCAAAATAGCCATCTTAGCCGCATCAAAGCCAAACTGTTTCGTTTTTAGCCATAGGCACTTTGCATACATTACTCCCGCCCATGAAAGTAAGGACATATGAAGTTCTGTAGGAATTGCTCTTTGGATAACAGCCCCACTTTTATTTCTAAAATTTGGTTTGGTGAATGAGAGTGCTGTTAAGGTAGTATAATTCGAATGAGCCATTCCCGAAAGCATCCTGTATAATTTTTCGCTGGAAAATTGTCTTTCTACAAGCGTAGTAATATTTGGCTTTTTTTGACCTATGCCGATTCTTCTATTTTTTTGGTCACGCACTAAGTCATAACCCAAGTCAACTGCTATTCTTTCTATTGAATCTATTTGTTCCTCTATGTCATTTATTTCTTGGGTATTTCCATCATATCTTGCCAATTTTTGGATTTCGCGGAGTGCGGAATATCTAAGCGATAGGCTTCTGCTGACACGCTCTTTTGAGTCAATATCCATTTCAAATAACCAGGTGCACAAAGCCGAGGATTCAACCATTCCTCTTGCGCATGACCATGGGGCTATAGCGAATGCCTTTTTTAAAATTAAATAATCAAGAGCCTCAAAATAATCAGTTGCTGCAATAAGTGACTGTGAAGCCATTCCAAAAGCTGTTTCCATTGATTCCGGCCTTGGAAATGACCCTATTTCATTTGCTGCGGGAGAATCGTTTGCAGGTTCAAATCCGGAATTATCTAAGAACACAATTAATTTTGATAAAATATTTGAAACTTTAGATTTCATCATTTATCCGCAAGCTAACTTTGATGTAGACCGCCTAATTGCGGTATTTGTAATACTGCGTTATGGCATGCGAAATGGTTTTATGTTGCGATTTTGCAGCCTAATCCCCCACATAATCGGATTAGACTGCGTTAGTGCTGTATAAAAAACTTGACATTATGAAAAAAGGCCTGTAAGAAAAACTGTAAAGGGAGCGTGCCTCATGGCGGAGTTCTTGATGGTGAATCTGAGTTCTGCCTAAAGAACATCGCAATATCATCCATCATTAAGGATTTTAATTCAATTTCTATTATCTTAGAATAAGGAGGATAAAATGGTCAAGCCAAAACTTCTGGATCAAGTACGGGCGGCTGTACGGGTGAGGCATCTCAGTTATCGAACCGAGCAAGCCTATGTGGATTGGATCAAGAGGTTTATCCTTTTTCATAAGAAGCGACATCCGAATGAGATGGATGAAACCTATATAGGTGAATTTCTGACGTTTCTCGCCGTCAAAAGGAATGTTGCTGCGTCCACACAGAATCAGGCGCTGAGCGCAATTCTATTCCTTTACCGACATGTGCTTAAGAAGCAGGTCGGATGGGTGGATAATGTGGAACGAGCGAAAAGGCCCTCAAGATTGCCGGTGGTTTTTACGAAGGATGAGGCCAA
>JAUWQK010000190.1 GCA_030611115.1 Deltaproteobacteria bacterium | reverse complement strand
TCCCGCCAAGGCCTGCCATTAGCAATGGCCCGAAAACAGGGTAACGGTTTACGCCCAGTATGACTTCATCACCAGGCTGGGACATTTTCTGAACCAAAACCCCTTCAATAACAGCGTTTGGATTAAATTGTTTTGCTCTTTCAATGAGTTTTTGAAAAGCCTGTTTAACTTTTTCTTTGCTGTCAAGCTGTAAGAAAACTCCGTTTGCATCGGATTTGTGCTGAATCTGAGGGGAAATAATTTTCATTGCAACAGGGAATGACATATTTTCCGCAATTTTGATTGCTTCATTTTCGTTTTTTGCAATTTGTGCCGGCAAGACGTTAAAACCATAGCATTCCAGCAACTCTAGTCCATCCAGTTCACTGAGATAGGTTTTTCCTGCTGCGAGCGAATTTTTGATAATCTTGGCCGCACGTTTTTTATTGTGTTTTAGAGTAAACTGAGCGAGGTGTTGACGGTTCAACCAGTTGGAATATTTGTAGAGAGCTCCAAATGCCTTTGCTGCATTTTCAGGAAATTTGAATACCGGTATGCCGTGTTCCTGAAGATATTTTACTCCGGAAGACACGTCGAAAATTCCCATGAAGCAGCATAGGATCGGCTTATGTGTGCGCCTGTCTATACGGACAATGGCCTCGGCCGTTCCTAACGCATTTGTCATGGATTGAGGGGTAAGTATTACAAGTGCACCGTCAACCACCTCATCTTTAATAACAGATGAAAGTGCGTTTTCATAACGATCCTGTGCAGCATCTCCAATAATATCTACGGGATTATGAAGATTTGCCGTTAAAGGAAGATGGCTTTCAAGAGCCTCAATTGTTTCTTTCTGGAATTTTGCAAGCTTCAGCCCGGATGAAACCGTCATATCTGTGGCCACAATGCCTGGCCCGCCTGCGTTTGTGACTATGGCAACGCGATTGCCGCCTGGAACTTTTCTGGTGAATTTTCCCGTCTCACTTTTATTCTTATAGGCAAAGGCAATTGCATAATCAAAAAGTTCATCAATTGAGTCAACGCGTATTATTCCCGCCTGTTTGAATATGGCGTCATATACTGCTTCTGATCCTGCCAGAGCGCCGGTATGAGATGCTGCGGCCCGGGCACCGGCAGTTGTTCTCCCTGATTTTATTACCAATATCGGCGTTGGCCTGTCGCCAGAGGTTATTTTTTTAACTGATTCAACGAACTCCTGGCCTTTTCTCAGTTCTTCAAGATAGATCATAATGACTTCTGTATCTTTGTTATCATGCATGTAGTGCAGAAGGTCAAGTTCATCCACATCTGCCTTGTTGCCGATGGATATGAACTTTGAGAACCCGAAATCCCTGTCTGCTGCAAAGTCGAGGACAGCAGAGCATAATGCTCCGCTTTGTGAAATAAAAGAAATATTTCCGGGTTTTGGCATTCGCCTGGAAAAGCTTGCATTAAGGCTTACAGAAGAAAGTGGGTTAATCACACCAAGGCAGTTGGAGCCGACAACACGGACACCGGCTTTTTTACAAATTGATACGATCTGGTTTTCTATTTCAAGACCTTCGCCTCCTACTTCTCGAAAACCGGCGGAAACAATCACAACTCCTTTTACGCCTTTTTCAATAGCTTCTTTAATGGCTTTAAGCGCAACTCTGGGAGGAAGAATTATTATTGCAAGATCAACATCGTCGGGAATGTCTAAAATGTTTGGATAGGCCCTGACGCTTAAAACCGACTTTGCATTTGGATTTACCGGATATAATATACCCCTGTACCCGCCCTTCAGAATATTGGCAAATATATCATGCCCTACTTTCCCATGCGTAGTTGAAGCACCGACAACAGCTACTGATTGTGGCGAGAAAATTGCATCAAGATTCGGCAAAATTACTCCTTTGTTGATTGTTGATTGTTGATTGTTGATTGTTGATTGTTGATTTATGATTGAAGGTATTCTATTAATTTTATAACAAAAAGACAGAGCGAAGCGATTCCACAAATCGACAATCATCAATCACAAATCATCAGCCTTTTCCCCTTTTATTTTTAATGCCTCCTCATATACCTTGCTTTTAGGGAGGCCGTATTTTGTTGCGATTTGTTTTGCAATGTTTGAAATTCTGTTATCCGCTAATTCTATATTATTTTTTATTTCTTGTCTTATGATCTCCAACGGGACATCTTTATCTTTAATATACCCTTTTACCAAAAGAGTGATCTCGCCCTTAATAGCCGGCCTGTCTTTAAGGTTTTGAAGAATTTCAGACACGGAATCCCTTATAAATTCTTCGTGAAGTTTTGTCATCTCTCTGGAAAGTACGCAGTACCTGTCACCAATTATCAATTTAATTTCGTCCAGAAGTTTTAAAATACGTTTTGGAGATTCATAGAATATCATTGTTCTTTGTTCGTTTGCAAGTTCCCTTAACTGCTTGAGACGCTTATTCTTTGTTTTTGAGAGAAATCCGATAAAAATAAAAGAATCGGTGGGCAGGCCAGCTGCGCTCAGAGCAGTAATGGCAGCAGATACGCCCGGAATAGGTACTACTTTGATATTGTTTGCAATGGCCGACTTTATTAAACAATATCCCGGATCAGACACAGAAGGTGTGCCGGCATTTGATACAAGGGCAACAGACAATCCTTGTTTAAGCTTTTTAATGAGGTCTGGTGTTCGTTTTTTTTCATTGTGTTCATGATAGGAGACAAGATTGCCTTTAATTTTGTGATGCGATAGAAATCGGCCTGTATGTCTTGTATCTTCTGCTGCAATAGTATCTGCCTGCTCAAGTATATTTAGAGCCCTTATGGTGATATCGTCCCTGTTTCCTATGGGGGTTGCAACTATGTAAAGGCTACCCTCCCTGTTTTTTTTCCCCGAATCATTTATAGGCGAGTTCAAAGGCATTTTTTATTATTTCTATGCTGGGGTTGTCATTTGCTGAACTGATAGCTACCACATCAAATCTTGCTTTTACATTGCTCTGCTTTGTAAATTTAATATACAACAAAGCCACCATTGAAATCTTTCTTTGTTTCTTAGGGGTTACAGCCCATTTTGGATTTCCGAACCGGTTTGAACTTCTTGATTTAACCTCAACAAAGACAAGTGTATTCTTATCTTTTGCAATAATATCAATTTCGCCCAGTTTTGTCCGGTAATTCTGTTCCAGGATTTTGTAACCATGTTTTTTTAGATGCCTGGCTGCAATTGATTCACTTTTTTTCCCAAAATTCTGCTGTCTGTTTAGCATGTTAGTAACGGTTTACGGTTGTCGGTTCACAGCTCACAGGTGGATAGACTGAAGGCTGAAGGCCGAAGTATATCAATCATCTCGCAACGCTCGAATTAAGCCATGCAAGACCTTTTTGGTTTCGACGAGCTTTGGTTCAATTTTGTTCCTAAAAGCCTTCTACCTTCAGTCTATCTACCTGAGTAGTTAGCATAACTTACAGGTACTCTTTAACTCCCTTGAAAGTGCGTCTGTGAATTGGGCAGCATCCGAATGTCCTGATGGCTTCTTTATGAGCCCTGGTCGGATATCCTTTGTGTCTTGAGAATCCAAATTGAGGGTAAT
>JAUWQK010000121.1 GCA_030611115.1 Deltaproteobacteria bacterium | reverse complement strand
TTTCAGCCTTCAGTCTAAATAGCTTCAGCCTGACTACGTGAGCAGTCACAATAAAAAAAGGGAATAGGCAATTACCGCCTATTCCCTTAATAAATGCAGAAGAATATGATTTATCGTTTTGAGAATTGAAAACGGGCTCTTGCTCCCTTCTGGCCGTATTTCTTTCTTTCTTTAACTCTTGGATCACGTTTAACAAAACCGGCTTTTTTTAGAATCTGCCTTAGATCAGGGTCGATATCGAGAAGTATTTTGGTAATACCATGCCTGATAGCCCCTGCCTGGCCTGAAATACCTCCGCCCAATACACGTACTTTTATATCATATGATCCAAGGGTATTTGTAAGAACGAGCGGTTGCATCATAAGAATTTTTGCCGACGGAATTTTAAAATAATCATCCACAGGGCGATTGTTAATGATAATTTCGCCTTTGCCGGGTTTTAGCCAGATTCTAGCTATTGCTGTCTTTCGTTTTCCGGTTGCGTAATAAATATTTTCTGTGTTCATAGTGTCTCCAGTATAGTCACAAATTAATTATCTGAAAGTCTATAGTGTCAGGATCTCGGGCTGTTGAGCTTCGTGAGGATGCTTGTCTCCAGCATAGACCTTTAACTTTTTGAATAGCTTATTCCCGAGCCTGTTTTTTGGAAGCATTCCTTTAACAGCAAAACTGATAAGATCTTCAGGCTTTTTTTCCAAAAGTTTCTTAGCGGTAATAGTCTTGAGCCCGCCCATATAACCACTGTGTCTGTAATAACATTTCTGCTCAAGTTTTTTGCCTGTAAGGGCAATTTTATCCGCATTTATAACGATAACCCAGTCTCCTGTGTCCGTATGGGGGGTAAACAAAGGGTTGTGCTTGCCTCTAAGACGGGATGCTATTAATGTCGCAAGTCTGCCAAGGATAGCCCCCTCTGCATTTATCATACACCATTTATTTTTATTATCAGACAGTTTTGCACTATATGTATATTTTTTCACTGGATTACACTCCTGTTTAACTAAGTTGAGCGATTTTTTGCGAAGAAATGTGCCAAGTTCTTGATGCGCAAGAGATTGGTGCAGGTCGAGTAAAAAATATCTCAATTTAGATTTTAATAAAAAAGTTTTAATAAATATTTTATTGATTAATGTCAAGGAAAAAACGATTCTTTTTAAGTTTATTGACTATTGATTGATGAATTCGTAAAAAAAGAAAATTTCTATACTCAGAAATTTACAAACTCGTAACACTTTAGCCTGTTGAAAAAGAATCCGACAGGATAACAGGATAAACAAGATTTTATATAAAGTGCACAAACAAAGCCAACTCTCATTGTAGTTAGCCAGTAAATCATAAAATATAATCACAACATGAATAAGGTGTGTATTAAGGTATAAGGATTTAGATTTGGATTAACAGGAAAAGTTTCGATAATTTAAATCCTGAATATCTTGCAAATCCTGTCCAAAAAAATAATAGTTAAAAGCGTTTAGTTGCGAGGAGATAACTTATGCCTTCTGTATTAACACTGAATCTGCGTTTTGGATTGGCAGCCGATGGACCGAATGGCTGGCGCCACAGAAAGGATTGCTTCCCCTCATTTTTTGAAAAATATCGCAAAGATTTCATAGGGTTACAGGAGGCAAATGATTTCCAGACGGATTTTATAGGCAATATCCTTACTGACTATAATTTTATTGGCAAGAGGAGTCCTGCGCCATCTTTTTGGCAAAATAACATTATTTTTTATAAAAAAACCTGGGAATGCATTTATTCCGAACACTTTTTTCTAAGTCCGACGCCTATGATACCAAGCCGTTCACGGAATAGCCGGTGGCCAAGGCAATGTACAGTGGGAATGTTCAAAAATAATGGTCACAAACTGATTTGTGTAAATACCCACTTTGATTTTGATGCTTTGGTGCAGCTTGAAAGCGCTAAAATAATATTAAGGCGGCTGGCACAGTTACCATCTGAATTGCCGGCTATAATAGTCGGAGACTTTAATTCCACGCCGTCATCGCCCTCTCATATGATATTTACTGGAGAGGACGTGCAATTAAAGAGTGAAGATATAAAAGGCCCTTTTTTTAAAAATACCTTTAGCAAGCCTTTTCCTGGTACACACCATGGTTTTACAGGGGATACAAATGGAGATCACATTGATTGGATCTTATATCGTGGCGGGATCGTTTCAGAAAATTGCAAGGTGATTCATGATACTTTTGACGGCGTTTACATCTCAGATCATTTTCCGCTTTGTGCTTCATTTAAGTGGAAAGAAGGGGATCAGGTAATAAATTTACTGTGATAGTATCTCCTTTTTCAGCTTTAAAATATTTCTTTGCACTGCCGCAATTTACGGCTATTTCGAGATATCCGCGGCTGCCTATAATAACAAGCGGACTGTTGAGGGCGCTGTTTCCATAACTTTCCGACAAACCGCTTATTTTGCTGTTGTCAATCTTGATTTCAAGTTTTTTATCAGCGCCCGGTCTGCAAAAATTTCTCAGGCAATTGGAATCTATATTTGTAATCAAGTTCCCAAAGTGGTCGATAGAGACAATTGTCCCAACAAGTTCGCCTTTATCTGAAATCCCCGGCTCCGGGATACTCAATTTTACCAGCTCGTTTTTATTTATCGGCGTTCCTGTATTGTTTATTTTAATGCCGGATGAAATATGGGCGCTGACCGGAGCAAAAATATCCCGGCCATGAAAAGTCCGGCTTACTGATTTAAGAAAGAATTTTTTATTATCAACTCTAATTATTTCGGTAATATTTCCTTCTTCAAAAAGCAGTGTCAAGATGCCGTTGTCAGGAGCAAGGAAAATGTGGCCTGCCATTTCAATGGCTATTATTGCACGGCTGCCACCGACTCCCGGATCTACAATCACAACGTGCACAGTGCCTTTGGGAAAGAATTTGTATGAAGATTTTATTGTGAAAGCAGCCTGAATTATATCGTGGGGATCAATATCGTGCGTTATATCAATAATAGTAGCAGATGGGTTGACGGAAAGAATAACGCCCTTCATTGTGCCTGCATATTCATCATTTAGCCCAAAATCGGTAAGCAGGGTAATTATAGACATTATTTATTTTCCAACCCAAGATGTCTGTATGCTTTTTCCGAGACCTTTCTGCCGGAAGAGGTTCTTATAATCATTCCAATTTTTAAAAGATATGGTTCAACGACATCCACAAGTGTATCTGTTTCTTCCAAAAGTGTTGCAGCAATTGCTTCAATTCCAACAGGCCCTCCGTTATAAAATTCAATTATTGTTTTCATATAACGACGGTCAAGATCGGTAAGCCCCTTATCATCGACCCCCTCCAAATGCAGGGCTGCCTCAACATTTTTTTTTGTAATTTTGCCATCCGACCGGACTTGCACATAATCTCTTACCCTTTTTAACAGGCGGTTAACAATTCTTGGGGTTCCTCTTGAACGCCTTGAAAGCTCATCAGAGCCTTTATTGTCTATAGGAACATTAAGCAACGCTGCAGAACGTCTGGTGATTTTTACCAGATCGTTTTCGCTATAAAAATCAAAACTCCTGAAAATGCCGAACCGATCCCTGAGCGGCGCGGATAACAGTCCTACTCTTGTGGTTGCGCCGATTACAGCAAACGGCTTCAAATGGTATCTGTGACTTCTGGCATGGATTCCTTTGTCGAAAACAAAATCAACAGCAAAATCCTCCATGGCCGGATAAAGGAATTCCTCTACAATTTTTGGCATTCTATGTATTTCATCTATAAACAGAATATTTCCATACTCTAAATTAGTTAGAATACCTATCAGGTCTCCGCCTTTTTCAAGCGCAGGCCCGGAAGTAACAGTCAGATTACTTCCCATCTCATTGGCAATAATATGCGCAAGTGTGGTTTTACCAAGGCCGGGTGGTCCATGAAAAAGCACATGGTCAATTGGTTCATTGCGCTCCATAGCCGCTTCAATTGCGATTTTGAGAGTTTCAATCACTTCGGCCTGTCCAATGTAATCGTCCAAATGTTCAGGGCGTAAAGACTTAATAGCCGGTTCTTCATCAACGGGCAGACTTGTTCCTGCAAGTATGCCCTGATTATCCGAAGAATATTTCAGGATCTCATCAGTCATGGACGTTTTCTACCACGATATACTTCTTTGTCAATAGAGTTTCAAAATGTCCGTTTTGTGATTGTTTAGGGCTCGCTAAAACGTTTGCCTTACCATTTTACCCGTGGTAACAATTCAGGTTCACGGTTCCATGGTTCACGGTTCAAGGTTAAAGAGCGATGAAAATTGAACGTTTTGAAGATATTGAGGCATGGCAACTGGCACGTGAATTGACTCGAAAAGTGTATCGTCTAACAAAGAAGCCAGGACTTGCAAAGGACTACGGGCTGAAGAGACAGATACAAGATGCTGCCGGATCATCGATGCATAATATTGCGGAAGGTTTCGATTCCGAGATAAATGCGGAGTTTATCCGGTTCTTGCGATATGCCAAGCGGTCTTGCACGGAAGTTCAGAGCGAACTCTATGTCGCCCTGGATGAAGAGTACATATCGCCCAACGAATTCAAAGATGTCTACGAGCAGGCCAGACGAACACGCGCTGCCGTTCGTGGATTCATCAACTATCTCAAAAAATATGAAAAGTGTAAAGCAGCCAACCGTGAACAGTTGAACCGTGAACCGTTGAACCGTTGAACCATGAACCATAAAATGAAAAACATATTTTTAACAACGATTGTCATCCTGGCCTTCCTTGTCCCGTCCGGGTCGCTCCGGGCGGAGAGTGAAGGACAGGATACCGAACAGAATGACACACTGCTCATGTTTGTGGGCGAGGACATGGATGTCCTTTCCATCGCCTCGAGACGCCGGGAAAGTGCCTGGCAGGCGCCCGCCGTTGCCCAGGTCATCACGAGAGAGGAGATTAAGGAGAGGGGAATACATACATTGAGCCATGCTCTCGAAATGGCGCCTGGATTTTACATGGCCAAAAAGGAGCGGGGCACACAGCCCTGTCTTCGTGGCATCCCCGATTCGGTTTTGTTTCTGTATGATAC
>JAUWQK010000145.1 GCA_030611115.1 Deltaproteobacteria bacterium | reverse complement strand
CGGCCAAACCGGGATCATTTTGGCAGAGTATTTGGGAGTGCCTTGCGTCAGTAATGTAATTGCCATCGAAGTGATGGACGACCAACACATTAAAGTTTCCCGAGTGGGGGATGCCGGAACCGAAATCGTTGAACTGGAGTTACCCGCCGTAGTCACGGTTGATGTTAGTATTAATGAACCGCGACTACCCCAAATGCGCGGCATCATGATGGCAAAGAAAAAGGCCATCGATGTAATGGATCTGGCGGCACTAGGGACTTCGGATGATGAAGTCGAAGGCGCTACTCCAAAATCGGAAATTGTTGAATTTATGGTATCGAAAACACGGAAGGCCGGGCAAAAATTTGAAGGCGATGCTGCTGAAATCACAGCCAAGGTCGTCGACCTTTTGGCCAATGAGGCAAAGATTTTATAATACTAATCACACGCATACAAGGAAAACAATATTATGGCTAAAATACTCGTAATTGCAGACATCAAACAAGGTGTACTAAAAAGCAGCACAGCCGAACTGTTATCAAAAGCCAAGACCATCGGCGCGGAAACCGCGGTAGTAGCCGTCGGCAGCAATATCGAATCTCTAACCTCCGATTTGGCAAATGCAGGGTCCGATACGCAATACATTGCGGATGATCCCAGTCTTGAACTATTTTCTGCTGGACCTTATGCATCGTGTGTCGTCGACGCAGCCAAACAATTTGGTGCCAATCTGATTTGGTTCGGTTTTTCCGAAAGCGGCAAAGCCGTCGCCCCGAGGGTTGCAACTCAACTGGATGCCGCGTGCGCTACTGAAATTACCGACGTAGAGCTTTCCGGAGATCAAATCGAAGTCATAAGACCCGCCATTGCAAATAAAGTGATGCAACGAGTCAAAGTCAATACCGATCAACTGGTGGCAGTTGTCAGAGCGGGAGCATTCGAGGCGACGGAAGGAATCACAGGAACCGAAAACGTAGTCAAGCTTTCCCCTCCGGCACCTGATTTAAAGGCCGTGATTAAGGAACTCATATCGGATGCGATCGGTGAAATCGATCTTGTCGATGCCGACGTCGTCATCTCAGTGGGGCGAGGCGTTAAGGATCAAGCCGGTGTTGATCTTGTAAAAGAACTGGCCAATGATCTAAAAGCCGGTTTTGGCTCTTCCCGCGCTATGGTAGATGGTGGTTTCATGGCACATAATAAACAAGTCGGGCAAACCGGTAAAATTGTAGCACCTTCCCTTTATATGGCAATCGGTATCTCAGGAGCCATTCAGCACCTTGCGGGAATGACCGGCTCAAAAGTGATTCTGGCCGTTAATAAAGATACCGAGGCCCCAATATTCAATGTGGCTGACTATGGTATCGTCGGAGACCTCTTCGAGGTGGTTCCGATTCTTCGGGAAGAGATTAAAAAAATTAAAAGTTAGTCTGAGGTAACAATGAATCCCCTTTTGATGTCTTTACTGCTCATTGTCGCGCTGGCAATTTTCGGCCGCATCATGTATCATAAAATCCTATTACTAATGGCACTTGAACCTGTGAATCGGTTCAATCATATTAAAGTACGACTTTTGAATATGGTGATTCTGGCAATTGGGCAGAAGCGCCTGGTGGGAAGGAAAAAAGAGTGGATTGCCGTTATCATGCTTGCTTTTATCTTTTGGCGATTCTGCATTCTGTTGATTCGCAGCCTGAGTTTATATGGAGAAGGGTTTGTAAAAGGTTTTCAACTGCCTATTTTTGGCAATGATTCTATAATAGGGTATCTCTATATTGCCTTAAAAGACATCATGGAAGGAATCGTTTTGTTGATGGCTGCTTTTGCCATCTTTCGTCGTGCGGTTCTTAAACCTGAACGGTTGCACAATACATGGGAAGCGTATTTTGTTTTGGTCATGATTGTGGTTTTGATGATTTCCGATCTTTTATTGGATGGTGCCCGATATAACTTAATTATGTTATATAATAATCCTGACCATCTTCATTTTTTTAATAACCCACAGTATGGTTCCGAGTTTCTCTGGACACCTGTTTCCGTGGGAGCTGCGGCCCTCATATCCTGGATGAGTGCCGATGTCACAGGCTATATACTGGTTGGTATGTTTTGGTTGCATATAATTACCCAATTGACCTTTCTTAATTTCCTGCCATTAGGAAAACACTTTCATATCATAACCGCGCTTCCAAATGTGTTTTTTAAGAACCTGGAATATCCCCATCAAAAGGCCAAGCTTTTGGATTTGGAAGATGAAGCGGCCTGGGAAGATGAATCATTGGGAATCAATCACATCCACCAGCTCAACTGGAAACAGGGACTGGATCTTTACACCTGTACCGAATGCGGTCGATGTAAAGAGGTTTGTCCGGCTTATATCACCGATAAACCGTTAAGTTTGCACGAGTTCAATGATAAACTGAAATTTGAATTGTTTGATAATGCGGACAACATTATTAAAAGAGCAAAGTTGTCTGCCACCATTAAAGAAGATGGCGATTCAGAACAAATGAAAGAAATTAAAGCACGAGTGGTTGAGCTCAACAGCAAAAAACAGCTTATTGGTGACGTGATCGAAGAAGACACGCTTTGGGCATGTACCACCTGCCGCGCTTGTGAAGAAGTCTGCCCGGTGACCATCGAACATGTTCCCCGCATAATAGCTATGAGACAGGGGCAGACATTGATGGCGGAAGCCTACCCCAAAGAGTTGAACCCGGCCCTTAAAGGACTCGAGCGCAACGGCAATCCCTGGGGCATCGGGTATGACAAACGCGCTGATTGGGCGGACGGCCTGGATGTTAAAACAATGGCTGATGACCCTGATGTCGATTATTTACTCTGGGTTGGCTGTGCAGGTTCATTTGATGATCGAACTAAAAAAGTATCAACCAGCCTGGTCAAAATTTTACAAAAAGCAGGTATCAGCTTTGCAATCCTGGGTGTGGAAGAAAAATGTACTGGTGACTTTGCAAGACGTGTCGGCAATGAGATGTTGTACCAGATGATGGCGCAGGAAAACATCGAAACCTTGAATAATTACAAGGTTAAAAAAATAATTGCAGCATGCCCCCATTGTCTCAATACACTTAAGCATGAATACCCGCAAATGGGCGGAAATTATGAAGTGATCCATCATACAGAGTTCATTGATCAGCTAGTAAGATCCGGCAAAATCACCTTAAATAAATCATTCCAAGGATCTCTAACTTACCACGATCCCTGCTATTTAGGACGATACAATTCGGTTTATGATCAACCAAGATCGATTTTGAAGTCCATATCAAAAGATGGACTCAAAGAACTTACCCGACATGGTAAGGAAAGTTTTTGTTGTGGTGCCGGTGGAGGAAGAATGTGGATGGAAGAGACCATTGGTAAAAGAATCAATCAGGAACGAGCAGAAGAAATTATCAATAAGCATGTGGAAAATGTGGCAGTGGCTTGCCCGTTTTGCTTAACCATGATTGAAGACGGCATGAAAGAACTGGAAGAAGAAGAGGAAATCAAGACACAAGATATCTGTGAACTTGTGGCGAAGAATATGGTGTAAGTCTATCAGGGCTCATGCAGGTAAGCGTAGACCGAAAAAAAGTTTGCAGGAAGTTTTTATTCAAGTATCTTTCTAAGATTAATAAAGTTGCTACGGTCAAAACCGAGTGTTTTGAAAAATGATAAAAGGTCAGGGGAATCCCAGCGGACGGAGGTATAGATATTTTCTATGTCTCTTACCCTGGAAAATTTAAATATTTCTTTGGCCAGACTCTCACCAATTCCCTGGCCCATGAATTTTGGGTTAACGCCCATGTTGGATATCCAGGTGCTTTTTTTAATACCAAAGCCTCCTGAGATAACAATGCTGATCATATAACCCACAACCTGGCCGTTAAGTTCGGCAATAAAGCTGGCATCCTCTTCTCTTTCGACCTGTTCTTTGATGATGGTGATGAAATCGTTTTGGACAGGTGTTTGTGTAATGGCTGCATAAATTTTGCTTATATGTTCAGCATCTTCAGCTTTTAATTTTCTGATAAAAATATCTTTCACGGGCAAATCTCTCTAATAACGCAATTATTAATCAATTCTTATTATTTTAACATTATGGCCGACCCAGTTAGGGGGAAGATATACCCTGCCGCTGTTCCCGCTTGACTTGACCTTTTTTTCAATCATCTCTTCACCGTAAATTTCAAATTTTACCTTGCTATTGGATATATGAACAACGGAATTTTTGCTGTTTTCTGTTTTGGTTTCTTTAGGCACAATAAAAAGTCTTTTAGTTTAGATAATTAATAAAAAGAAATGTCAATAAATTAATTTACACTGAAAGCTACATTACAGCTACATATTAAATGAGTCAAGGAAAATATTTTAAAAAGATTTTAATAGCTCGGCAAACAGGCACCAAGATACGAAGAAACAAAAATATAAATTACTCAAGTTTCGCACCCCTTATCTACAGCAAAGCCTTAATTTCTGAAGAGTCGATTCGTATCGAAGGAG
>JAUWQK010000232.1 GCA_030611115.1 Deltaproteobacteria bacterium | reverse complement strand
CGGCCAACCATCATTTTGATTATTTGGTCAATTTTGACCCCTTGTGTCTGAACAGTATCTACATACAAACCATCACGCATAACTGTAATGCGGTCAGAAATCTGTTTGAGTTCTTCCAGTCTGTGAGATATGTAGATAATTCCCACACCCTTATCACGAAGCTGGCGAATGATACGGAACAGCTCTATAATTTCCACATTAGCTAATGTCGCCGTAGGTTCGTCCAGAATCAGCACATCGGACTGAAAAGAAAGAGCTTTGGCAATTTCAACTATTTGCTGCTTGGCGACACTCATATTCGCAACCTTGGTGCGTGGATTCAGCTTCAGGTTTAGCATATCGAAGATTTCCTGAGCTTTATCGTTCAGGGTATTTTCATCCAGTATGATTCGTGCTCCACGAACAGGTTCGCGGCCTATGAAAATATTTTGAGCTGCGGTCAGATGAGGCATAAGGTTAAGTTCCTGGTGAACCATGCTAATCCCAAGACGCTGTGCTGACCGGGGGTTGGGAATATTCACTTCATTACCCTTATATATAATCCGCCCGCTGTCTTTTGAATATACTCCAGCGAGCACTTTCATCAAAGTGGATTTTCCGGCACCATTTTCCCCGACCAGAGCATGCACTTCTCCGGCCTTTAATTCAAACCGGCATTTTTTAAGCGCATCTACACCGGGAAAAGATTTATCAATTCCCTCCATCAAGAGCAGTACATCATTCAAGGGCCATCCTCACCACCAAAGATTTCACTTTGAATACACACAAGCCCATGAAAATAATGGTCGCTTTGTGTACTCCGAATGATTAATTTTATTGATAAACAGCTATTTATATTACGAGAGGCTGCTCATATATTTTTGGACAGCCTCTCGTCATTACAATATTTAGTTTATTCGTTCAGCTCGCCATTTTTATTTATAGAGTAGTGCCGCAATTACCGGGTCATCAATGTTGGTACTGTCATACCAATGGAAACCGGTGTCGATGAACTTAGGCAGTGTTTCACCGTTAATGGCTTTTATCGCCGCCTCAACGCACTTGTAGCCAATACCGATGGGGTCCTGGGTGATTGCGCCGGCTTGAAGACCAGATCGGATGGCCTCAATCTGCTGTTGTCCGGAGTCATAACCGATAACAACAAGCTTGCCTTTCATTCCCAATTCTTTCACGGCATTCAGGACACCAATGATCGAGCCCTCGTTGGCGCCAAAGAAGCCCTTTAATTCAGGGTTGCCCTGAATTATAGCTTTGGCCAGGTCAGTTGACCTCAGATGATCCCCACCGCCATACTGGGTGGAGACAATCGTAACGTTCGGATATTTTTCAGCGACTCTGTCGGTAAAACCCTTGACGCGATCGATACCGGTACGGCTGGTCTGGTCATGCGCGATAACCGCCACTTCGCCGGCTCCGCCGATCAGTTCTGCCATTTTATCGGCTGCTAATGCCGCCGCGGCAATATTATCGGTGGACGCTGTACTCAGTGGAATGTCACTGTCAACCCCGGAGTCAAACCCGATTATGGGGATACCCTTTTCCTTTGCCTGTTCAAGCAGAGGAATGGCAGCTTTTGAGTCAACGGCGGCAAAGCAAATCGCGGCAGGATTCTTGTCAATAGCGACCTGCAGCATATCCATCTGCTTATCAACCTGGGACTCCTTCTCGGGTCCTTCAAATGTGATGGTCACATTAAAGTCTTTGGCAGCTCTCTCAGCCCCCTCTCTAACTGCCAGCCAGAATTGGTGTTGGAAGCCCTTTGAAATTAAAGGAATATAGGGTTTGTCCCCTTGCGCTCCCGCAAAAGAAACCACAGATGCGATAAGAATTGCGATTAAAACTATCGTCAGTATAATTTTTTCTTTTTTCATTTTATTTACCTCCTTTTTAATAAAATGAAACTATCTGAATAATAGTTTATCTAATTTTTATTTTTTTGTCAAATTTAGAAACCTGTCTCTTGCTAACATCCTTGCTAACAAAAGAAAGTATTATTAATATATAATCTTTTTCCTTCTAACTACCCCGCAAAAGTTTACACTAACCTTTGTATCCAGTAAAAAATTGATTTTTTTTCAAAAATGACATATATTATCATATCTTTATGTCAGAGCGGTAAATCCCTTGTGAGTTGCTTGGAGTGCAAACACCGCCTGAAAGTAATACAATTAATAAATCAAATCAAATAATTTATTAGCTAAATCGATATCTAATCCTTCAAGAATTTTGTATTCATCTAAAGCTGAATCTCTATCTCTAATTAGAAGATAAGCAACACCTAAACTGTAGTGGGCTTCAGCATAATCAGGATTAATACGGATTACCCGTGTGTACGCTTCTATTGCTTTGGTGTAGGTTTTAAGTTTATCATAGCAAAACCCAATATTAAAATATGCCCAGGCTTTTAATGATGATACATCTGTTTTAATTGCTATCTCCAAATAAGGTAATGCCTTTTTATATTCTTTCTTATCTATGAAAATTTTGGCTTGGTTGTAAGCTTCATAAGCATAGTCGGAATCTTTTTTCCCTTTTTTCTCCTGCTCAAATAATTCTTCTGTGGTAAATGTTTTTCCTTCTTTTATACTTTTTAGAAGTTCCGGGGAAAAGCCATTTTTATAGACTTCTTTGGCATAATATTCCTGCTCTTCTTTTAGTAATTTCTGTAATAAATCG
>JAUWQK010000085.1 GCA_030611115.1 Deltaproteobacteria bacterium | reverse complement strand
TTAAAGGATTCAAACTCCTTGTTCTGGTGCCACCATGAACCACCGTAGTTGCCCATTAAATGATCATATTTTTTAAATGCCGGGTAGTAATTGGCGGGAAGCATTTCGCCGTGTGTATATACATCCACACCAGTACCTTTGGTTTGTTTTAAAAGCTCTTCCATATCTTTAAGGTCATGACCGCTGATCAAAATCCCTGGATTTTTTCCAACACCGATATTTACTTCCGTGATTTCGGGGTTGCCATAAGCAGTCGTATTTGCTTCATCCAGCAATGCCATCGTATTTACCGCAATCTCTCCGGCTTTCATTACAAGCGCAACCATATCGTCCACGGACAAATCTTTTGTGGTGGATGCAAGAGCTTCCATTAGAAAATCATAAATCTCTTCTTTTTCAAATCCCAAAATAGCGGCATGATCCGCATAAGCGGCAACCCCCCTTAAACCGATGATTAAAAGCTCCCTTAAAGATCGAACATCTTCATCCTTAGTTGAAAGAACGCCCACTGATTTGGCTTTTTCATGAAACTGGGCATCATCATCAGAAAACCATGTTGCACAATCATGCAGCTTCTCATCAAAATCTTTTCCATATTTTCCCTTGTATGCAGCCAAGAAATTCTCTTTAAGCGCATCCCTGCGTTTTAATGCCTCTTTAATCATGGCAATAAACCGGTCATCATCCCAGTTGGCGTTGGTGATGGTTGTAAAAAGGCCCTGCGCAACGAACAACCCGGTTTTTCTGTCCAGGATTCCGAATTCTTTTGTCTTTTCACCATAAACGGCAATACCCCTTAACGCATAGATTAAAAGATCCTGCAAGTTTGCTGTATCTTCCGGTTTCCCGCAAACACCTTTAACGGTGCAGCCTGTGTTCTTTGCTGTCTCCTGGCATTGAAAACAAAACATAATCTTCCTCCTTAAGCTGTTTTTTTAACGAATCATTTCCTGTTTTTATGCACATGTTACACATAAAACAAGCTCGATGCCTTGACTTAAATCAAAAAAAGGTGCTATTTTTAAAAAAAGATAACTTATGAAAAACATATTAGAAATAATCGCCGACACATCCCTTTTTAACGGCCTGCCTGAAAACCAGATAAACGAGATAGTAAGGATAGCAGTTGAAAAAAGATATGGCAAAGGAGAAATGATCTTTTTAGAGGGTGATGAGGGAAACGGATTTTATGTGGTTGCAGACGGCAAGGTTAAAATCTTTAAAGCCTCAATAGACGGCAAAGAACAGATCCTTCACATTTACGGGCCGGGAAACCCTTTTGGTGAAGTCCCTGTCTTTTCAGGGAAAGAATTCCCTGCAAATGTTCAGGCTATGTTAAAAAGCCATCTCCTTTTTTTCCCAAGAACCGCATTTGTTGAACTTATTACCACAAACCCATCTCTGGCCATGAACATGCTTGCAGTTCTTTCCATGCGGCTTAGAGAATTTACAGTTCAGATTGAAAATCTTTCTTTAAAAGAGGTGCCCGGCGGCCTGTCTTCTTATCTAATTTATCTTGCCGAGGAGCAAAAATCAGGGACTAATATTTTCCTGCCGATTTCAAAGGGACAACTTGCCAGCCTTCTTGGAACTATACCTGAAACTTTGTCACGAATTTTTGCAAAAATGAGCGGCCGTAATTTAATCGAAATAAATGGCCGGAAAATAAAGCTCTTAGATCGCAGCAGCCTGGAAGATCTGGCAGAACACGGAAAGCTTTAGTCTGTATGATACCGAACCGGAAAGAAAGGAAAAAATTTAATCAGATTGTCCGACGGATGCCCATCTCTGAGTAACCGGCAACCCATCAGCCATCCGTCATTAATCCTTTAGAATCTATTTTCACCTCAAGCATGCAGGATTCTTCTCTTTCTGAAAGAATAGATTCCCACACTCTCTCTAACCTTGCAATATCTTCGATTTCACCTATTGCCCATATGCAGCCGCCTCCTCCTGCACCGGTGAATCTTGAGCCGCAATTATTCTCAACTGCCGAATCGACAAGCTTTTCACCCATTGAATCAAGAACTTCAGGTGTCATCTTTTTCCTTAAAGCCACTTCTCCGTTCATTGATTCGGCTGCATATTTAAAATCGCGCTGAGTTAAAGCATCAACAAATCTATGTGTATAAGCAATTATCTCTACCCAGCGTTCCCGGTATCTTCCTGAAAGAAACTGCCTTACCCACTTCCCATTAATATCCTTTGACACATGCGGAATCCCGCAATAGGCTAATAAAAGATGTTTCTCAAATTCCTTGAAAAATTTTTTCCGGCTAAGAGCTTTCTTTCTGAAACAAGGGCCTTTAATTCCATCAAGCCAATACCATACGTTAACTCCTCCATAAGCAGCAGCCAGTTGATCCTGAAGACCGCAAGGCACGCCTGCAACACTTCCCTCAATAGCATGTGCAAGCATGGCTGTATGCTTTCTTGACAAAAGGCTGCCCGTGCCAATTTTTTCAAAGACCCTCGAAAACGCACCAACAAGAGCGACCGCTGCTGAAGAAGATCCCCCAAGTGCGCTTCTGGGTGGTGAGGAAGATTCAATCTGAATATGAACTCCTTCAACCCCGAAATAGGCTGCAATTGCAAACATCAACCCAAGAGGATGATCAAAAGGAACTTTAGCTAAAGGATATTCAACACTTTTAAAGCCTTTTGAAGATACCTTTACCATACCTTTATTATAAGCGGAAAGACAAACCCTCGTCCTTAAGTCCAATGCTATGTTAAATGTGCAAGGGGAAAAATGCCTGAGCGGATAATGAAAAGTGCTGATATCCAGGGTTCCGCCCATGTCAATCCTGCATGGCGCAGATACCTCAATATGCTCTGTTTCAAGTATATTTCTCAGATCATTATACATAATAAGTAACCGTTTACGGTTGTCGGTTTACAGTTTACGGTTTTTTCAATGAACTATGCAACAATTCAAGCATTTTAACCGTGAACTGTAAACTGTTAACCGTAAACTGTTAGTTGCTTCTTATCTGCCTCATGAATTTCAAGCTCCGGGGCTCCATCCCCAGATGGTAAGGCACAAACGCCTCTAAAAATTTCAACCCCTCACTTAAAGCTGTTTTTGTAAATCTGATTCTTCCCGCCTTTTTTAAATCACCGCTTTCGACCCATAGTAACTGTTTTATCGTTCCCACAGAAAGATATATTTTGCCTGACTTGGCAGAAGCACATCTGTCACAAACAAGACAGCCTTTAACAATATCAAAGGCAATCCGACCTTTCCCGATCTCTTCTACCTCGATTCGGCAGTTGCCGCATCGAGTCAAATCAGGACAAAAACCAGATAGTTTCATAAATCTGATCTGAAAAATTATACTCAGGGCCTCCTGGGATATATAACCAAGATCTAATTCTCCAAGAACGTGCTGAAAGAGTTGATATGTTTGAACCTGTTTTTTGCCATCTTCCATCCACACATTAATCAATTCAGCCCAGTAGCTGGCATATGCGATTTTATTTATATCTGTTCTGATTTTTGAAAACGGCTGTTTTAATGCTGCCTCCTGTAGAACAGGTAATCCTTTGCCGCGACCGGAACTGCAAACTACTTCCAAAACAGAAAATGGTTCGAGGACTCCTGAAAATCTTTTAACACTCTTTTTTGCCGACTTTGCAATTGCTGAAATTTTTCCTCTATTTAACGTAAAAAAATTAACTATTAAATCATAGTCGCCAAAATCAATACGACGGAGAACAATAGCGGGCGTAGAAAAACTTGACATTTATTAAATACCAAGGAGGGTTGTGGCTATCTGAAAATAGAAAAATACGCTGATAATGTCGACAGATGTTGTTACAAAAGGACTGGAAGCTACGGCAGGATCTATATTTATCTTTGCAAAAGCCATCGGTACCATAGAGCCTAACAGGGCAGCAAGAGACATGGAACAGATGACGGAAAGTCCAACGGACAACGCAAGTGCCACGGTATCATAACGAAATTGAGCCACCATACCAATAAGAAAACCATATATCACGCCCAGAATAAAACCGACGGATAGTTGCTTAAAAACTACAGACCAGATATCTCTTACATTGAGCTGCCCTGTTGCAAGACCACGTACAACAATAGAGGAAGACTGGGTGCCGACATTACCACCCATATTCATAATTACCGGTATAAATGCCGCAAGATAAGCAATCTTGCTCAAGCTGTCTTCAAAATGACAAATAATAAAAAATGCAATTATACCACCAACACAGCTTGCAAATAACCAGGGCAAACGACTCCGCGTGCTTTTAAGAACAGACTGCGTTTCGATAAATTCCTCACCTGCCCCGGCCATTTTCAATATATCCTGTGTAGCCTCATCTCTGATAATATCAATAATATCATCGACGGTAACTATACCAACCAGCGTGTTTGTTCCATCTACAACAGGAACGGCCAGGATATCATAACGGGCAACTATCTTAGCCACCTCCTCCTGATCCATTCCTGTCTCAACGGAAAAAACATCAGTTGTCATAAATTGTTTAAGAGGAGATTCGGGAGGAACTACGACTAACTGTCTTAATGAACTTACACCGACAAGCCTGCCATGATCATCCACAACATAAAGATAAAAAGGCATCTCAACATCCAGATGTTCTTTCTGCAGCGACTCGATTGCCTGTTTTGCGGTTGTGTCCTCCTTCAAGGCAATAAAATCCGGAACCATGATACCGCCGGCCGTATCATCACCATATCGCAGTAAGTCTTCAACCTCTTCAGATCCCTCTTTTTTCATCTTCTCGAGGATGGCATCAGACTTTTCCTCAGGCAGTCGTCCTATTATGTCGGCAACATCATCTGTGGGCATGTGGTCCAGGATCTCGACAATTTCGTCCAAATCCATGTCTTCTATGAGATTAGAGAAGATATCTTCATCAAGCTCGCTGAAAAGGGCACCCTTTTGCTGTGCGTCCTTTATCATATCAAAGAGCTTGCGCTGGTTAAGAAGCGATAAAGAACGGAACACAACAGACATGTCAGCCGCATGTGTCTTGTCTACAATCTTGCGGAGATGAGTTGTAGCATCTCTTCTCAACAATCTTTTGATGCTTTCAACAAGTATTTTATTGCGTTCACTCAGCATTATTTTTTCGCTATACTTTTACCTAATTCCTAATCCCTGGCCCCTGATCCCCAATAAGCGCTCAAATAAGGGGAAAATCATTAACAATTAGTAATTCACAATTGATTATTGATTATTATGCAAAATAGGTCGGTGTCGATAACTACTTAATTTATCACTACAAATTGTAAATAATCAATTGCTAATTGTAAATTGTAAATTTTACTCCAACTACTTCTGAGGTTAAAAAAATGCTTATTTAGCGCTTATGCCCCTGGCCCTGGCCCTATATCCCTGACACCTAATCCCTGCCCCTACTATAGATTTTCAGATAATTAATTTCACAAGGCCAGAAGGAGGAAGGCGTATTAGTTATACGTCAACGACTGATAACACAGTGAAATTATTTATCTGAAAGTCTATTTTATAGTTTTTATATGAGACCTCTTTCTAAGTTCATCTATCCATGAAAGGAATTTCTTATCAACTATCTCTTTATAAAGTATATCTTCGATCTCAGTGGATGCCTCTTCAATCGACTTCCCTGGAACATCAACAATTTCCTGAATATAGAATATCTGATACCCTTGATCAGTATCAAGCACCGCCGTAAACTCACCTGTGTTCATATCTTTTATTGCTTCTTGTATTTTGGGAGAAAGTTCTTTAAGTTCAAATAAACCTAATCCGCCTTCATCACTGACGTATGATGATTCAGAGTAAGTTTCGGATGTTATATCAAAAGGTTTTCCCGCCTTCAATTCCGTTAAAACTATCTCCATTTTTTCTAATACCCCAAGCTTCTCCTTTTCAGAAGCAAAAGAAGGCACTTTCATAATTATGTTACTGAGGCGATATTTCTTTATTCTGCTATACTTGTCACTGTGGTTTTTGTAGTAAGACTCTGTATCCTCTTTTGTAATTACGATTTTGGATTTTATCTCAAAGTTAACCAGCTTAGCCCTGAGCATCTGATCCTTTATACGCTCCCGATACTCCTCCATGGTTAAACCTTCCACGCCCAGCATCTCCCTGAGATCTTCATCAGTAAAAAAATTCGCTTCTTTTAAACGCTCTATTGCTTTATCTATCTCATCATCACTGACCGTAATTTTAGATTGCTTTATCTGCTGGTCGGTAAGTTTTTGATCAATCAGTTGATTAAGAATTTCTTCCCGAATGTTGAATAGCATCCGGCGCTCCTCGTCAAGCGAATAACCGGACGCCATTATTCTTTCAGCATATGGGTTAAACGACTCGTCAAGTTCGGAAAGTAAAATTATATCATCGTTAACAACGGCAACAATTCGGTCAACAACTTCTGCGCTCTGCACATCAGCAGTCATGAAGAAACTAAGGGCACAAAAAATAACTTTACAAAATATTTGTCTAAAATTTTTACCTGTTACTTCAGTCATAGTTATTGATTTTCCCCCATCTCTTTCTGTTGAGTGCAATACAAAAAAGTAACATAAATTATACCTCGGAAAATCTTAAATTGCGTTTATGCATTCCCACGCTGGAGCATGGGAACGAGAAAAAACTGTGAACCGTGAACCGTGAACCGTGAACCGTGAACCGTGAACCGTGAACCATTACTCAGACGTTAAAATGTTGAGATATTTCTTTAAATATGTTTCTGGCCTGATCTAAAAGGATTTTCATCCCGCCTTTTGAAAGCCTGGCCT
>JAUWQK010000144.1 GCA_030611115.1 Deltaproteobacteria bacterium | reverse complement strand
TGTCTATAACTATAACTCCATTTATTTCATTGTTCATAGATATATATAAAAAAAGTTCAGGGTTCAGGGTTCAGGGTTCAAAGTTCAACAGCAATGTTCAACATCTGTGTTTTTATATCAGATAGTGTTGATTCAATACTGAATCCTGCGGCTCTGTTATGCCCGCCGCCGCCGAACGAACCGGCTATTACAGCCACATCAACCGTTCCATCAGAACGGAGGCTGACATGGTAATCCTCAGGCTTTTTTGATACTCCTTTTCCATTTGATAATTCATGTATAAGTGCGGCAACTTTAATATTTTCTATACTTTTTGCATAATTGATAAGACCGTTTGAGTCCTCATGCCGCGTTCCGGTTTCATCAAACATGTTTTTTGTTAATATCATCATGGACATTTTACCGTTATCTGAAATTTCAATAGATTCAAGCGCCATATTCAGGAGCTTTATCTGCCCAAGAGAGTATCTGCCATAAACATGCTGGGCAACATTATATGTATCAACGCCGGCTTCAACCATTTTTTCACAGATCGCAAAAGCAGATTTATTTGTATTTGAAAAACGGAACGACCCTGTATCAGTCAAAATACCTGTATATATTGAGGTGGCAATCGCACTGTTACTAATGGGGAGAGCCATTTCTGTTAACAGGTTGTATATTATCTCCGTTGTGGCACATGCAGATGTATCTATAAGATTAAGATTGCCGAATCCAGTATTGGTTATATGGTGATCAATGTTTATTATTACTGGTATCTTGCTGATAACCGAAGAAATTTTGCCAATACGCTGGAAATCTGCGCAGTCAAGAATAATGGCGGTATCATAAGTATTTGTTTCCTTGATTTGACGGACAATTCTTTCAACTGACGGTAGAAAACGATATACAGATGGAATAGTGCTTTCGTTATAAAGAGTTATATTTTTGTTCAGTGCTTCGAGAGCGAGTCCCATAGCAATCAACGAGCCTATAGCATCTCCGTCAGGATTTTTGTGAGAAGCAATTATAATATGGTTGCTATTTTTCAGGTGGTTTATAATCTTTTTCATTATCTGTTTTTGTAGTTTTGAGCAATCTGTCTATGCGTGAAGCATAGTCAAAGGATTCATCATATAAAAATTCGATATCAGGCATATAGCGCAACCCAAGATTGTGGGCGAGAACGCGTCTTACATATCCATGGGCGCTTTTAAAGCCTTTCATTGCCCTCTCTGTGTTTTTCGGGGCAGAAGTAGTAAAATATATACGGGCTTTCCTTAAATCATCCGACAACTTGACATCAGTAATTGTAACCATCTCAAGGCGAGGGTCTTTAATATCTTTTTGCAATAAATCCGACAGAACTCTTTGTATATGGCCGCCAACTCTGTCAGAACGAGGAAATGATTTCATAAATTAATAATTTCCATCTCAGTATCAATAATCTCAGCCAGACCTATCCTGTCGGCAAGATTAAAAATTTTATCGATATTGGAATTTATTACCGCCCGATTATTGCCCACTATCGCAAAGCCTATTTCCGCTTTTTGATGAATGTCATTTGAGCCCACTTCTGCGACCGATACAATAAAACTGTTACGTATCCTGGCGATAATGGACTTTACAATCTTTCTTTTACTTTTTAATGAGCGGCAGTCATGCAGCCTGAATGTGATAATTCCGATACCGACAACCATCTAATCCCCAATCCCTGGCCCCTGATCCCCGACCCCTGCCTTTACCCCTGCTCTATTCTTCCATTTCAGGCTTGATTTCTTCAAGATAATAACATTCAATTATATCACCGAGTTTAATATCGTTAAAATTGGCAATACCAATTCCGCATTCATACCCGCTTTGAACTTCTTTGGCATCTTCTTTGAAACGTCTAAGGGAAGAAATCTTGCCTTCATAGGAAACAATACCATCTCTTATAAGGCGGACAAGCTGATCGCGTTCAATTTTTCCATCCGTTACATAGCAACCCGCAATTGTACCGATTTTAGGAACATGAAATACTTCTCTGACCTCTGCTCTCCCAAGTATTCGCTCCTCATAGGTTGACTCCATCAAGCCAAGGATAGCATTCTTGATGTCTTTGATCACATTGTATATTATATTATAAAAACGCATATCAACATTTTCTTCATTAGCAAGTGCCAGTACTTTTGTGCTGGGCCGGACGTTAAAACCTATAATTATGGCGTCGGATACTGCGGCCAGGGAAACATCCGATTCGATAATTGTTCCTGTAGCTGCATGAATAACATTAATTTTAACCTCATCATTAGAAAGCTTTGTCAAAGAATCGCTAAGGGCTTCTATAGAGCCATGCACATCTGCTTTAATGATAAGATTCAGCTTTTTAGTCTCGCCTTCCTCCATTTGTTCAAAAAGTTTTTCAAGACTTAATCTGCTGGTTTTAGATAGATATTTAGCCCTTTGTTTCTGGATTCTGTGAAGGCTGACCTGTTTAGCGCTTTTATCATCGGCAAGAGCTATGAATTCATCTCCGGCATTAGGTACACCTGTGAGCCCTAAAACTTCAACCGGAATTGAAGGCCCGGCGGTTTCAATATGCTTTCCCCTGTCATTCAACAGGGCACGGACTTTGCCGTGGTGTATTCCACATACTATTGCATCGCCTGTGTGGAGAGTGCCTTCCCGTACAAGAAGTGTGGCAACAGCACCTCTCCCCGAGTCTATTTTCGCTTCAACAACATTGCCTTGAGCAAACTTATCCGGATTAGCCTTTAATTCCATCAATTCAGCCTGAAGAAGTATCATTTCAAGCAGTTCCTCTATCCCTTGATTTATTTTCGCAGAAACATTGACAAATATAGTATCTCCGCCCCACTCTTCAGGGGCGAGTCCTAATTCAGCGATTTCACGCTTAACGCGTTCAGGGTCCGCATTTGCTTTATCTATCTTGTTAATTGCTACAATAATAGGGACTCCCGCAGCTTTTGAATGGTTGATTGCCTCAACGGTCTGAGGCATTACACCGTCGTCAGCGGCAACAACCAGTACCACAATATCCGTAACCTTGGCACCTCGAGCACGCATTGCAGTAAAAGCCTCATGGCCCGGTGTATCCAGAAAGACGATTTGTCCCTTATCTGTAGATACGTAGTATGCACCTATATGTTGTGTGATTCCCCCTGCCTCGATTTCCGTTACTCTGGTTTTGCGAATTACATCGAGAAGAGATGTCTTTCCATGGTCTACATGCCCCATAATGGTAACAACAGGAGGTCTTCCGGTTAGTTTGTCCGGATCGTCTTTTTCAACTTTTAATATAACTTCTTCCTCAAAAGAGGCTCTTTCTACTTCGTAATTAAATTCTGTGGCAATAAGAGAAGCTGTATCAAAGTCAATTGTCTGATTTACGGTAGCCATAACACCCATATCCATAAGGCCCTTAATTAGTTCATTGGCCTTTATTCCCATGCGCTTTGCCAGATCGGCCAGAACAATGGCGTCGTCAATTTTGATCCTGCGTTTAATGGCTTTCGGTGTTGTAATCTGAGGTTTTTGTCCTTGTACGGCGGCTTTGCCTTTAGCGGCGGCTTTACGTATTTTTCGGCCCCGATGTTGTTTCGGATAAAGGTCTGCCCCTTCAACGACCTCTTTTCTTCTAAAAGAAATTTTCTTTTTGAAGAACTTTTTATCCTTGACGGGTTCTTCCTGTTTTTTATCTTTTTTCTTTGCCTTTTTTTCTTTTGTGGGTAAATCTATTTGAACCTTTTCGCTAACCGGCCCTTTTTTTTCTATTTTGGGTAGTTTTTTAACTTTTGTTTTAAGTTTTTCCACTTGGGGTTGTTCAGTCTCAGGTAGCTTTTCTTCATGGGGTGCCGCCATTTTTATGATCTTTGCCGGCGTCTCTTTTTTGAGTTTCTTTTTTACTTTTTTAGGCTTTTTCCCCTTAGGAAAAGTTACTGTTTCAGCCTTTTTTGCTACAGGTGGCTGTTTGGGCTTTTTCTCCTCTTCCACGGAGACTGTTTTCTGAACAGCCTCGTCGGTTTTTTCATCTTTTGCGAGTGCTGCTTTTTCTTCAGCCATTCCTTTTTTCGCATCTTTCTTTTTTACTTTTTCAGGCTTTTTTACTTTTTCAGGCTTTTCGGCTTTTTTAAGTTCGGGCTCTGCAATGGGGGGGTGGGGCAGAGGTACCTCTTTTTCAGGAGCTGTTTCAACCACCACAATTTTTTTACGTTTTCTGATAACAGTAGGTTTTATTCGTGTCACTTCGACAACATCGGTTTTATTGCCGAGAAGATTTGCTTTGACTCTGGCTACTGCTTCATCGTCCAGAGAACTCATATGGCTGCCTACCTTAATAGCCATCTCACTTAACTTTTCAAGTAATTCCTTGTTCTTTATGTTAAGTTCTCTGGCAAGCTCATATACTCTGATCTTCCCCATCCATCCCCCTTAATTCGATTATCTGAAAGTCTATAGCTTAGTTTTTTCAAAAAGCTATTCGCTATTGTTTTCCTCTAAGTCTGTTAATGGATCATCATTAGAAGCGGATTCCTCATCGCCTTTATTTACACCTAAATTGAACGATTTTTTACTCGACTTGCACCAATCTCTTGCGCATCAAGGACTTGCGAAAAGTCTCGACATATCCAT
>JAUWQK010000076.1 GCA_030611115.1 Deltaproteobacteria bacterium | reverse complement strand
CAAAAAATCGCTCAACTTAGGTATTATAATGTTTTTTGTCATGAGGAGGCATGCCCATGATAAGCAGGAATTCTGTTGATCGCCAAGCGAGAATTCTGATTCTGGGAGCCGGGCCCGGTGGCTTGTCTGCCGCTCATTTCCTGAGCAGGCATGGTTTTAAAAATGTCACTGTGTTTGAAAAACTGGGCAGGGTTGGCGGGATGTGCCGTTCCGTAACCGAGGATAACCAGTCATTCGACCTGGGAGCAATCTTCGTCAGCTCCGCATACCGTGAGGTTCTTCGCATGGCGCGTTGCGTGGGAGCCGAGTTGGAAAGATTCGAGGGAGCCACGGCCTTTGTCTATGATGAGACGAGTCAGTCAGCTCGCTACCACGGCCTCCTGCCTTATGTTATGGGCGGTTCGTCCCTTTCGGCATTTTGCCGCTTTACCCGGGCTCTGTCTGCGCTATCTCCGGAAACGTTATCGAATCCGCAAAATCTTCCGGCGGCCGGGCTGGGCCGGCATTGACGCGCATCCCGCTCTGTGTGTCACGTTTGCGGAATGGCTGGACCACAACGGCCTTGAGGATCTTAACCGCTTGTTTGAGATTCCCGTGACCACATTCGGCTACGGTTTTCTGGATGAAATTCCAGCGCCGTATGTCCTCAGGTACATGGGTATCAGAACCTTCCTGGCCATGCTGTTCTCATCCGCACCGTTTGCCCGCCTGCTTCCTTCGTTTCTGGTTGCGCAACGCTTCAGATACGGCTTCCAGCGTTTCTGGGAAAGAGTGGCCTGGGATCTCAATATTCGCCTGAATGTTGATGTTAAAAAAATCGAATGCCGTGAAGAAGGAATCTTTGTAAAATATACGCATCCGATGCAGATGCTTGGAGACGAGGTCTCCCATGCCGAGGATCATGCCCGGTTTGATTACCTGATCGTCGCCTGTCCCCTTTTGCTGGAGGAGCTGGAGAGTTTCCTTGATTTGACCGAGGAGGAACGGTGGTTTCAGTCAAAAACCAGGTTTATTCCTTACGCTGTTGCCAGTTTCGAGATCGCCGACCTGGTGCTGCCCATGCCCGTTGCATTTCATTTGCTCCTTCCATCTCTTGATCAGCCGATGATCATCGCGCAACAGCATCGGGAAAATGAATTGATGGCCTTCTATGTGCGACTGGCCAGCAGTGAACCGACTGCGGCGGATGAGCTGCGGCTTCGTGAGAATATCGAGCGCTACATTGGTGCACTGGGTGGGCGGATCAACGAACAGGATGACTGGAGTTCCTATGACGCCTGGCTCTACTTCAAGCATGTCGGAGTTGAAGAGTTTCGCCAGCGTTATTTTGATCGCTGGGAAGAAGCCCAGGGGATGAATCGGACTTTTTTCGTGGGAGGTCTCTTTGACTTTGACTATGTTGAAGGGATCGTGCGTTACAGCCGCTATCTTGTTGAACAACATTTCGCTGGAAGAGCTGGGAGTTAAAGAATAAATGACCCCATTTTCCAGTGCCGGTCTCCATCTCAACTGAAAAATGCATTCCATCCAGTTCTTCGGATATATTTTTGAATCCGTTTCTTTTCTGAACCTCCTGCAGATTGCTCAGAATCTGTTCTTCTGAGAGAACGATCCTGTTACCGACTCCATTTTCATTAAAAAGCTGGCCGTTTTCAGAGATTGAAAAGCCAAAATCCCCCTGGTTTAAAGGCTGACCTTCAAAAAGATCTATTATGGACTTTACAGCGTCAAGCTGGTACTGCTGGTTGGGATCAAAATGGAGTTTCATCGTTTTTCTTCAGGCCTTGGTATTTTCACTATAAACTGCTCTCCGTCTATATCGTTGTTGAATTCAATGTTTGGTTGCGCTTCAAGTGAACGAGTTATTCCTGAGCCTAAACCACTGTATATCATTATTTTACTGCAATAACTAACCAGTAAGTTATTACGAGCAACAGCATTTCCCAACTTAATATTTTCAACAGTCAAATTATTGGGCAATTTACCCGGGCTGATTATTTCAATCCGATTATCAAAAATTAACAAACGTATCGGCGAATTTCTAAGATAGTCCCTGTGAACCAAAGCGTTTTGAAGTAATTCTTCAATTGCAACCTGAGCAATCTCTAAAATTCCTGGTAAATTAACATTCTGATCTTGTTGAGTATATTTTAAATTATTCTTAAAAAAGCGTACTCCAGCATCAAACATTTCAGGTATAGTTCCTTGTATGTTAAGACTTTCCCGATAATCCTTACCGCCAATACTGTTTCCAAAGAATGAGACTGCTTTAATTAAAAAAACCGGTTTATACTGTTGGGGATTATTCCCAAAAAAAAGAAGTCCGCCCAATGAAAGTTTTCCATTTTTTAAAACACCTAAATTTATCAACAACTGTTTATCGATATTGCTAACATTCTTTTTTTGAACGCTCAGATAATTTTTAATTTTATTTAAATCAACATCTTTAATTGATGTGTTTTCAACTATCATTTCATCTGCATATAAATTACCAGAGCTTTGATAGAAGCGTAATATTTCATCTTTATCAGAAAGTAGCCGCTTGGTGGTTCCTTGTCTAATGTAAATAGCACCTTTAGTATTATATGGTTGGTTAATTCCTTTTGGAATTGTAATTATTAATAGAAGTTTATTATCTATTAAAGTTGTGTCAGTTATTATTTGCAAAAAAGGTCTGATTAAATCATTTGTTATATTTGCTATTTTTGTATCAATATTATCTTTTTGTTCTTTTGTAAGCCCAATTATTTGGAATGTCTTATCATGAACTCCAATAATAATGCGACCACCTTCAGTATTAGCAAATGCTACAATTTCCTGAAGAAGAGAATCTTGATGTTTTATATCTTGTTTAAACTCAACTCTACTATTCTCTCCGGCTTTAATAATATCAATCAGTTCTATATTATTAATGGCATTCATTTTTTAATACTCCATAATTCATATATGTTTTTACGGCGGTTGAAAGCTTCTTCTCCGCCTTCCATTATTGTAACAATTTGTTTCTGTGTGTCATAATTGTCAATCGTCCCATCATGAACTTCAATTTTTGATTCCGAATATTTGCATGAGAGTATCTTTTCGCTGTCGCCAAGAACCGGAATATTCGCATTATGTGTTGCAAAAACGAACTGCATATTGCCTTTTAAAGATTTTATCGCCTTTATAACATCTTCATAAATCGTCTGGTTATCCAAATCATCTTCCGGCTGATCAATTATTAACACATTAGTCTCTTTTTGAGCAAGAAGGAATAGTATTAGCGCTGTTGCTCTCTGTCCGAGAGAATGGTCTTTTAACGGTTTGTCATTATAGTTAATTATAAACTTGTCTTCCACACGAAATGAAATTAAATTAAAAATATTGTCTTCAAACCGCTTTTTAAATTCAGCTAATAAATTTTCACTTATATTCAGATTTGAATTCAGATTTTTCATATCTCTGTATATTTCAATAAAATCTTTGTACGCTGATTTAATTGAATTATAAGTCGCTTCTCTTATACCGCTTCCTTTAAAATTTTCTTTGAGTTTATTTAAAAATTTATCTTCTCTTCCTTTGTATTCAACTGTAATTGAAAGCGATTTTTCGTATTCATTAATTCTCTTTACTTCTTTTTCCAGTATCTTATATTCCTCATGCCATAACTTATTCAGTTCGGATATTTTTTTGTTTAAAGAAGTATTATATTCAGTTTTTTTCTTTTCAGACTTTTCTATTTCAATAAGCTTTAATCTGGATATTTCAATTTGACGATTAAGTTTGAGAAAGTCATCAGGATTAAGGTTTGGGATGTCTATTTTTCTTTTAATTTTAGCGAAATCTTCTTTAAGATTTTCCTTTTTTTCATTTAATTTATTGAACAGTTCAATAAATGTGATTTCATATTGTTCCGTATTTGATTTGATTTTATTTAATTTATTGAACTCAATTGCAAGCTGCCTGAACAAGTTATCAGCTTCGATAAATATTTCCTTGTTTTCTTCAGACTCAAAACCGGTTTGATTGAAAAAAATTGCGTGGTCATTTATCAAGGCTTCAATTTCATTTTTAAACTTTGATATTTCACTTAAAGATTCCTTAAATCTTGAGATATCGGAATCGAATCGGCTCTGCTGACGCAGTTTGCCTTCAACCCCTTTCTCTTTATACACTGCGATCTGGTATTTTGCCTTCTCGGCAGCCTCATTTATCTCTTTCTTTAGTTCATCAATATTATCAAGCTTTTTAGAAGCTGTGATGACATTTTCAATTTCTGCAATCTTAATGGCTATTTTTGATTTGATATTTTCAAGTCTGTTTCCGATAAGCTTCTTAACGAGGTCTGCTTCAAAATCAATATTTTTATTAGAAAGGTCTTTTTGGCCAAAATAAACCGGTGTTTTAAATACAGTGTCAATAGAGGGCGCGTCTATACGCTCTCCATTTGCATAAATATCTTCCTTTTGACCATATATTTTCTCGATCCGGTATTCTTTTCTATGTTCATTAACAACAGTAGTTATCACTTTACCACCGCTTTTTAATACATGCTCAATAAGGCTGTTTTTATATTCTCTGTCACTTGCCTGATTGCCTAATGAAATTCCAAGTGTGTAGCGAAGTATTTCAAGAATAGATGATTTGCCGCTGCCCCTGATACCGATAAAATTATTCAGTTCAGGAGAAAAATTTATTTCTGTCCTGTCTAATAACCCGCCCTCAAAAGAAATTGATTTAATATAGGAATTGTTTGTTACTGGTTTTTCCTTTGACCTTATTCGATCGTTTATATCTGTCAGCGCATATTTTACCGCTTCAAAATTAAAGTCACCAATTTTTATATATGTAATTCTCCCTTTTCCAATTGCATCGATGCCTTTTTCTGCATTATCAGAACCCTCAACACAAGCTAACTGTCTGTTCGCTAGTGAGCATAATCGGTTATACTTGTCTCTGTTTCCACTTTTCTGCACTGCCAAAACACGGTTAAAGGATTCATTCTGTGCAAAAGCATCAAGCGTCCTTCCTGAAAGAACGTTAAAAAGACCGCTGTCAGCGTCGACATGTGCCATTACGATAAAATAATCATGGCCTATTTGGTCCAGCTTATCTACTGTTTCATTTAAGTCGAAATTTGAATTCGGATATGGCGGTATATCGGCATTCGTAATTCCGTAAAAAGCGCTGTTTAAAAAGTCCTGAATATTATTTTCATGCCCCTTATACCATTTGTCATTAAATACGATTAATATGTGAATGCCTTCTTTGAGAGAAAATTCAATGCCAGGCAAAAGGTAAATATTGTTTTTTGCAGCCTGTTTTCTCAGTTTATTGATTTCTTCTTTATCAAACTTATTATGGTTGGTAATAACTCCAAGGCCAATGTTTTCTGATTTAAGCTGATTAACATAGGCTTTCACAAAATCGTTTTCATCACCATCATACTTAAATTCCTTATCTGCTTTTGTATGAAGGTGAAAATCGGCTTTCAGCCACACGCTTCCGTTTTTAAAAACACTCATGCTTTCCTCCAATTTCACACTACCTTAAATTCAATGCCGGCATCTTTCATCTGCAGCAAAGTATTTGTTTTTAACTGGTCGTTGTTTTCAAACAGTTTGTCAAGCGTGATAAATATCTGAGGTTTGACTTCAAGGATTGAATCAACTATTTTTTCATCAATCTTTGAAAGAGCGACAACCATTTCGCCGTCATTTATTCTGTAATAATTATCTGTACTTTCAATTTTTGAATTCAGATCGCGACCGGATTTGAGCAGCAATTCATACAGCATGTATTCTTCACTGGCATCCTGTTTTATATCCAGCGATTTGCCATCCATTGATTAATCCCTTTAAATTTATTGTATCAGTTACAGATTTGCATAAGCAAACTGAAATATATCCGACATGCCGTTCCATGTATATCCTGGCAGCAACCTCCCAATTTCACCAGCGTCTTTATTCCTTTCTTGTTATCTCAAAACACAAGTTGATAGCGGCTTCCGGCACCCCGCCCCAGTATCTGGAGTATTTCTTGTTTTGTAAGTGTCTTAAGAGCATATTGTACAGTCCGGCGAGGAAGGCCTGTCTTTTCTACGATATCACCAACCTTCAGACGTTTTTCCGGGCTGGATCTAAAACAGTTCAAAACAGTCGATGCTGATTCCGAAAGCTTTTGCAGGTTGTTATACCGCTTACGATAAATCTCAATATCGGCTAAAGAAGATTCCAGAATATTGATGAAAAACCAGGCTAACGGCTCTAATTTATATTGTGTGTGGTCTGCTTTAAACTTGCCTTCCGAACATTGGTGAAGGATGGAATAATAAAGTGTATGGTTTTGCTCAATGTGGCGATCAATAGCAATGTAGGGCGTAATACTCGTTAGATACTTATCGCCGGAGTGGAATAAAGCCAGGATAAAAAGCGCCCGTCCCAATCGCCCATTCCCATCTTGGAATGGGTGGATGGCCAGAAAACGAAATACAAATTCAGTGGCAACTAATATGGGCCACGGATAGTCTTGGATTGCGGTATTATACCAGTTGGTCAGCTCTGACATGGCAGTCGCCGTTATAATGCCGGGAGGAGAGGGCTCTAATACCACACGTTTCTCTCCGGTTTCGTGATTGATAGAGACAACTCTGTTCGGTGCTGTCTTGTATCCTCCTGCATAACTTGACGCTTTAGGATAGTACCGGAGTAAATCATGATGAAGTCCGCGAATAGTAACTTCTGATAGAGGGAAGAGTTCATCGGCTTGCAGATAAACAGTTGTCAGCACTTGTCGGCAACCAACTACCTCTTCAACACTTCGTTCTCTATCCTTTGAAAGTTTGTCCAGAATAAAAGATTTCTTCTCCTCAAAAGCGGTTGCGTTACCATGTTCATTCAAAGTGGTATCGATCCATTCGATTTCCTGGTCTGTTAGAACAGCGTTTTCTATTCTGGTTGAAGCCCCGATGTTGCTGATAAAGGCACAACGATGAATATACCTCGTCTCATCAGGAGATAACGTCTCCAGATCTTTATATGTTTCAGCTAATAACCCCTGGAGAATTTTCAGTCTGTTTTCTATTTTTTGGCTTGGGGTAAAAGAGAGCATGCGAATCCTTCGTCTAAATGAGACGTTTGCAAAAAAGCGAAACTTGCAGAAACTATACGATATTGAACAAGATAGCGCAACATATTTTATTCATTAGTTGCGCATTATTGCGTATTCCGAAAATGGAATCCAAAGGGAAAAACGTGCTTATGAAC